>JBILHV010000229.1:0-3733 GCA_044350305.1 Burkholderiaceae bacterium | reverse complement strand
CATGGCAAAAGGTAAATTCGAACGCACCAAACCACACGTCAACGTTGGCACAATTGGCCACGTTGACCACGGCAAAACGACGCTGACCGCAGCGATCACGACGGTGTTGTCCAAGAAGTTTGGCGGTGAAGCGAAAGGGTACGCGCAGATTGACGCAGCACCTGAAGAGCGTGCACGCGGCATTACGATTAACACCGCGCACGTTGAGTACGAGACCGCGAACCGTCACTACGCACACGTTGACTGCCCCGGCCACGCCGACTACATCAAGAACATGATTACCGGTGCAGCGCAGATGGACGGCGCGATCCTGGTGGTGTCGGCCGCTGACGGCCCAATGCCCCAGACGCGCGAGCACATTCTGTTGAGCCGCCAGGTGGGCGTGCCTTACATCATCGTGTTCCTGAACAAGGCCGACATGGTCGATGACGCCGAGCTGCTTGAGCTCGTCGAGATGGAGGTGCGTGAGCTTCTCTCGAAGTACGACTTCCCGGGCGACGACACCCCAATCATTAAAGGCTCTGCCAAGCTCGCGCTCGAAGGCGACACCGGCGAGCTCGGTGAGCAAGCGATCATGGCCTTGGCCGAGGCGCTGGACACCTACATTCCAACGCCCGAGCGCGCCGTTGACGGCACGTTCCTGATGCCTGTTGAAGACGTGTTCTCGATCTCGGGTCGCGGCACCGTGGTCACAGGTCGTATCGAGCGCGGTATTGTTAAAGTCGGCGAAGAAATCGAAATCATTGGTATCCACGACACGCTGAAGACGATTTGCACGGGCGTTGAAATGTTCCGCAAGTTGCTTGACCAGGGTCAGGCGGGCGATAACGTCGGTATTTTGTTGCGCGGTACCAAGCGCGAGGAAGTCGAGCGCGGTCAGGTGTTGGCTAAGCCCGCATCGATCAAGCCACACACCGACTTCACCGCCGAGGTGTACATTCTGTCCAAAGACGAAGGTGGCCGTCATACGCCATTCTTTAACGGCTACCGTCCACAGTTCTACTTCCGTACGACGGACGTGACCGGCACGATCGAGTTGCCAGCAGACAAAGAAATGGTTCTGCCAGGTGACAACGTTGCGATGACAGTCAAGCTGTTGGCTCCAATCGCCATGGAAGAAGGCCTGCGTTTTGCAATCCGCGAAGGTGGCCGTACCGTCGGCGCCGGCGTCGTTGCTAAAATCCTGAAGTAATTAAGAGTAGGTAGCGGTCACCGAAAGGTGTCCGCTTTTTTAGCAGTGCAGGTCTAGGGGCATAGCTCAATTGGCAGAGCGTCGGTCTCCAAAACCGAAGGTTGGGGGTTCGAGGCCCTCTGCCCCTGCCACCGCAGAAAAAATTAAGAAACGCACTCTTATCGTACTAACCAGTTGAAAATGTCTAATACAACGATTGAAAACGTAACAAGCACCGCAGATCGACTCAAGTTGGGTCTGGCTGTGGTCGTCATTATTGCGGGCATCGTTGGCTTTTCTGTCCTCGAGTCCAAGCTGCCGTTGGCTGCGCGCATCGCAATCTTCATCGGCAGCTTAGTTGTTGCTGCGGTGATTGCATGGTTTAGTGAGCCAGGGCGCCGAACGATTGCATTTGCACATGAGTCTTATAACGAAGTGCGCCGTGTTGTTTGGCCCACTCGTAAAGAAACCATGCAAATGACGGGTATTGTTTTTGCATTTGTCGCCGTGATGGGTTTGTTTCTTTGGGCCCTGGACAAGATTATTGAGTGGTTGCTGTTCGGTGTATTGCTCGGCTGGAAATAACAAGGACGATCCATGAGTAAACGTTGGTATGTCGTTCATGTCTATTCCGGCATGGAAAAAAGTGTTCACAAAGCGATGCTCGAGCGAATCGAGCGCGCTGGTTTGCAAGCCTCGTTTGGTCAGGTGTTGGTTCCTTCAGAAGAAGTGGTTGAGTCTAAAGGTGGTCAAAAGTCGATTTCTGAGCGGCGGATTTTCCCAGGATATGTTCTGGTTGAGATGGAGCTGACAGATGAGACGTGGCATGTCATTAAAAACACGCCACGCGTAACAGGATTTCTGGGTGGCTCCGGTAACCGGCCCACTCCTATTTCTGAAAAAGAAGTTGCTAAGATTTTGGCGCAGATGGAAGAGGGGGTCGAAAGACCTCGTCCGAAAGTCTTGTTTGAAGTGGGCGAAATGGTGCGCGTCAAAGACGGCCCGTTTGCAGACTTTAATGGCAACGTTGAAGAAGTTAATTACGAGAAAAGCAAGGTTCGTGTTTCGGTCGCAATTTTTGGCCGCTCCACACCTGTTGAGCTCGATTTTAGTCAAGTCGAAAAGACTTAATTTTTTTAACCCCGGGGAGCTCGCAGCCGAAAGGCATGAGCGTTTGAACCCGTAAGGAGCAAAGCATGGCGAAGAAAATCGTCGGCTTCATCAAGCTGCAAGTGCCAGCTGGTAAGGCCAACCCATCACCACCGATCGGCCCTGCGCTCGGTCAGCGTGGCTTGAACATCATGGAATTCTGCAAGGCGTTTAACGCCAAGACCCAAGGCCTCGAGCCAGGTTTGCCTATTCCCGTCGTAATCACAGCCTTTGCTGACAAGAGCTTCACTTTCATCATGAAGACGCCTCCAGCGTCGATCCTGATCAAGAAAGCAGCGGGTATTCAGAAAGGTTCACCACGCCCACATACCGACAAAGTCGGTAAGTTGACGCGTGCTCAAGCCGAAGAAATCGCCAAAGCCAAAGCGCCTGACCTCACGGCAGCCGATTTGGATGCAGCCGTGCGCACCATTGCTGGTAGCGCGCGCAGCATGGGCATCACGGTGGAGGGTCTCTAATCATGGCAAAAGCATCTAAGCGCATGGCCGTCGTCGCTCAAAAAATTGATCGCGCCAAGCTCTATCCCGTAACCGAAGCAATCGCTCTCGTTAAAGAGTGCGCGACCGCCAAGTTCGATGAGTCCATCGACATCGCCGTTCAGCTCGGTATCGACCCAAAGAAATCAGACCAATTAGTTCGCGGCTCGGTTGTGTTGCCTGCTGGTACGGGCAAAACAGTTCGCGTTGCGGTCTTTGCACAAGGCGACAAGGCCGAGCAAGCAAAAGCTGCTGGTGCAGATATCGTCGGCATGGACGATTTGGCCGAGCAAATCAAAGCGGGCGTGTTCAACTTTGATGTCGTCATCGCTTCGCCGGATACGATGCGTATCGTCGGTACCCTGGGTCAGATTCTCGGCCCACGTGGTTTGATGCCTAACCCCAAAGTGGGCACGGTGACTCCCGACGTCGCACAAGCAGTAAAAAATGCGAAAGCCGGTCAGGTGCAGTACCGCACAGACAAGGCAGGTATCGTGCACGCCACGATCGGTCGCGCTTCGTTTGCCGTTGATCAGCTCCAGAAGAACCTGGCTGCCTTGGTCGATGCGCTGAACAAAGCACGTCCTTCGGCATCAAAAGGTATCTATCTCCGCAAGCTGGCCGTGTCATCCACAATGGGTGGCGGAGCGCGCGTGGAAGTAGCATCGCTGACGGCGACTCAACAGTAATCGTCAGCAAGTAAAAGACTTTGGGCTGCACCCGGACTTGTTCGGGTGTTGCTGTCAAAGACCGCTGGAGCCCAATTCGTCGCAAGAGAATCCTCTTTTGCACAGAACGAAGCTTAATCCCAGG
The DNA here is from genome assembly GCA_044350305.1 of Burkholderiaceae bacterium. Taxonomy (GTDB): domain Bacteria; phylum Pseudomonadota; class Gammaproteobacteria; order Burkholderiales; family Burkholderiaceae_B; genus Zwartia. The sequence goes on along the minus strand of JBILHV010000229.1, from coordinate 103 downwards.
ATGTTTCTGGATCCAGCGCAGACGGCGTCCACGGAAGATTTCTTTTTAAGAACTCGACCAGGTTCGCCGCATTCGGTTGATGCAACGGGAATTTTTCCCAGCG
>JBILHV010000228.1:0-3746 GCA_044350305.1 Burkholderiaceae bacterium | reverse complement strand
CCAAAACAAACCTTGGTTCACGTGCACCCAGATAGCGGTGAACTGGGGCGGGTCTACCGCGCAGCAGTCGCGATCAACACCTCACCCATTGCCTTTGCATCAGAACTCAGTGCTCTGACTGCGCCCTCGGCGACCCCTTGGGCTGCTGGCACCGCCTCCATGCACCAAAGCTACCTGAACTGGAGCGACCCAGTCCCCATCAAGACACCGGGTGCCTTGCAAATGGGTGGGGTGATGGCATACCTAGAGTCCAAACTCCCCGCCGACGCCATCATGGCGAACGGCGCGGGTAACTTTGCAACTTGGCTACATCGCTTTCATCGCTTTACGCAATTTGGTACACAACTCGCTCCGACCTCTGGCTCGATGGGTTACGGCCTGCCCGCCGCCGTCGGCGCAAAACGTATTGCACCGGACAAACTGGTTGTTTGTTTTGCTGGAGATGGTTGCTTCATGATGCACGGCCAAGAGTTTGCGACAGCTGTGCAGTACAACCTTCCGCTTGTTGTCGTGATTGTCGATAACGGCATGTACGGCACGATTCGTATGCACCAGGAAAAGCACTACCCAGGACGCATCTCTGCCACGCAACTCAAGAACCCAGACTTCTCGGCTTACGCACGCGCGTTCGGCGGACATGGTGAGCGCGTTGAAAAAACTGAAGAGTTTGGCCCCGCTTTCGAGCGTGCGGTCGCAAGTGGACTGCCTGCGATTATTCATTGCCTGATTGATCCAGAAGCCATCACGCCAACAACCACTATTTCGAAGCTTCGGGCTGCGGCCCAAAAAGCTTGAGGTCTTTCACGAGCGACACCGCTGACAGCCCGTACAATTTTTATATTCAATAGTTAATTATCTGGAGCACTCCATGGCCTCTGACGCCACCTTCAATTGGGAAGATCCCCTTTTACTGGACAGCCAACTTACCGACGAAGAGCGTATGGTGCGCGATGCCGCACGCTCTTACTGCCAAGACAAACTCGCACCACGCGTGCTCGAGGGCTTTCGTCACGAAAAAACAGATGTCAATATTTTCCCTGAGATGGGCGAACTCGGGTTGCTTGGTGCGACCATCCCCACCGAGTACGGTGGTTCAGGTTTGAACTATGTCAGCTACGGCTTGATCGCGCGCGAAGTTGAGCGTGTCGACTCTGGCTATCGGTCGATGATGAGCGTGCAATCCTCCCTCGTGATGTTACCCATCAACGAGTTTGGTAGCGAAGCGCAAAAACAAAAGTATCTGCCCAAACTCGCGCGCGGAGAGTGGATTGGATGCTTTGGCTTGACCGAACCTAATCACGGCTCTGACCCCGCAGGGATGGAAACGCGCGCGGTCAAAACTGCAAATGGGTATTTGGTGACCGGCAACAAAATGTGGATCTCTAACTCGCCCATCGCAGACGTCTTCGTGATCTGGGGCAAGTGTGTAGGCGGCGATCACGATGGACGCATTCGTGGCTTCATCCTTGAGAAAGGAATGAAAGGCCTGTCTGCACCCGCCATCCATGGCAAGGTAGGGCTGCGCGCTTCGATCACTGGCGAAATCGTGATGGACAACGTTGAAATCAGCGACGAGCAGATGTTGCCTGGCGTATCTGGCCTCAAAGGGCCTTTCACCTGCCTGAACTCTGCACGCTTTGGTATCGCCTGGGGTGCGTTGGGTGCCGCAGAATTCTGCTGGCACATGGCGCGTCAGTACACGCTAGATCGCAAACAGTTTGGACGCCCGCTGGCCGCCAATCAACTGATCCAGAAAAAACTCGCGGATATGCAAACCGAAATCACACTTGGCCTACAAGGCTGTCTGCGTCTCGGTCGCATGAAAGACGAAGGCACGGCCGCCGTTGAGATCACTTCGATCATGAAACGCAACTCTTGCGGCAAAGCCTTGGACGTGGCGCGGTTGGCGCGCGACATGTTGGGCGGCAACGGCATCTCGGACGAGTTTGGCGTGGCGCGTCACCTCGTCAACCTTGAGGTCGTCAACACCTACGAAGGTACGCACGATGTGCACGCCCTCATCCTTGGTCGTGCGCAAACAGGGATTCAGGCGTTTTTCTAGAGAGTACAGCGGCGTTCGCAGGTTCGCGAATGCCGCTCTCACCTTTCAAGACAATCAGGCGCTGAGCAAGCCTTTAAGCTTTCTCACGGCACAATCGGGTGTCGTCAAAATTCTTGCGCTCGTTTTGACATCAGGATGCAGCGCAGCCTGCGCCATTGAAAACTGACCCAAGACGATTGTTGGATATTGAGCCAGCCCGTTCACCCGCTGGGCAATTAATCGATCGTGCTCGGGTCCGCGATGCGCCAAGAGCTCATCTAATGCACCCTCCACCATAAAAGAATCGACGTCAGGCTTGAGGTGTTGTGCTGCAGCCATGTCCGACAACTCACTACGCAGTGCCTGCACGGAAGGCGTAAAGGTGGTCAGCATTGCGGCCTTACCACCAATCGCCAGCAACTCTTCGAATAGCGCCTGATTAGGCGTGAGGATTGGAATGCGCTGCAAGGTTTTGAGGTGGTTGATGGCCTCACCAAACGCCGAGCAGGTAAACAGGATGGCATCCGCTCCCGCATCGACACAGTACTGCCCGAGTCGAGCAAAGCGCTCAACCATACGTGGTGTCATTTTTCCATCGATCAACATATCAATCGCAAGCGATTCGTCTAACAAATTGACAATGCTCGCTTCTGGCCACAGCTTCTTGAAACTGTTTGAGGCAGGCGCCATGGAGACATCCACGGCATGCACTAGAAATATTCTGGGCTTCGCATTCATGAAACTATTCCGGTTGAATCCCTGCGTCTTTCACAACCTTCCCCGCGCGCGCGATCTCTGCATCAAGCAAAGCGGCTAGTTCTTTGGGGCCACCAATCATTGGGGCGGCACCAATCGATCGAATTTTTGCGTCCGTCTCTGGATCCGCCAGCACGATCGCTAACTCTTTTGCTAACCTGTCGATGATCGGCTTAGGCGTCTTGGCTGGCGCAAATACTGCCACCCAGGCGCTGTAGTCAAAGCCAGGCAGCCCAAGTTCAGTGACCGTTGGTAATTCTGGGGCCTGTTGCACACGCGTCAAGCTCGTCACCCCAATCGACTTAATTTTCCCAGACCGGATGTTTGGAACCGAGGTCGCAACGGGTTCACAAATAATTTCTAATTGCCCCCCCATCAGATCATTGAGCGCCTGAGGCGAACTCTTATAGTTGATCGTCTTTAAGTCGATACCCGCGGCAGTCTTGAACATTTCCATACAAATCTTGGAGCCGACCGTAGCCGTACCATAGTTAAACTTTCCCGGATTCGCCTTTGCCAGGGCAATAAATTCTTGCAGCGTATTCGCCGGAACGTTAGGACCAATCACCAAGATGTTGTAGAAATCTTTCAAGGCCATCGATACCGGCTCTAAATCCTTGGTCGGATGAAACGGTAAGCTCTTACGTAAGTGGAAATTGGCGGCCAAGGTCGTACTGGAGCCAAGCACCAAGGTGTAACCATCCGGGTCCGCTTTCGCACCCGCATTGACGCCGATGATGCCCTCCGCACCTGGACGATTTTCTACCACCACCTGCTGTCCCAAGCGCTGCGAAAGCTTACCTGCTACCACGCGCGCGACGACATCCGTCGCACCGCCCGCCCCGAGCGGAACAATGAGCTTAATCGCTTTAGAGGGATAAACATCTTGCGCCATGACGCTTGCGCTGCAACCCAGCACAATGGAAGAAATGCCCACGAGTGTTTTGAA
>JBILHV010000227.1:0-3747 GCA_044350305.1 Burkholderiaceae bacterium | reverse complement strand
AGAGATCAAGTTAAAGAAGGTGGTCTTGCCAGCACCATTGGGACCAATGACAGCGCTTAGCGATTCTGTTTTGAAATGAATCGAGACATCTGAGGTCGCGACTACACCACCGAAGGACTTATTAAGGTGTTCGATCTTGAGCATTACTTACGACCCTCGCTTTGTGCGTTGCGTGCGGGCGGAACACCGCCGTATGTTTGCCAAGTTGACCCCGCCAACCAACCCGCGTCAACAGGAAGGTTGATACCCGTAATGGCTTTTGCCGCAGGAGATAATAAGAAACCGACTGAGTCTGCGATTTCATCGGGTGTAACGAAACGACCCATTGCTGCTTGTGAGGTCAGGTCTTCGGGATTGCGATCCTTGCGATCAATCGCAGCCTGTAGTGCCTCAGTCAGCACATAGCCAGGAGAAATTGCGTTGATCCGCACGCCCGAGCGGCCCCACTCCGCCGCTAAGCAGGCCGTCATGGAGGCGACCGCAGCTTTTGCAGGGCCATAGGCATGTAGCGGAGAGGACCGCAGTGAGGTGATCGACGCAATGTTAACAATCGCACCACCGCCGAGCTCTACCATGCGCGAGCCGTAAATTGCACACGCAAGATACGTACCGCGCAGATCGATATCGACGACACGATCCCATTCCGTCATGGTGAGGCGATCAGGTGGCAGGCGATGCTGCAAAATCCCTGCGCAGTTGACTAAAGCCGTGACAGGACCGTGCGTGTCTTCAATCATCTTTGCGACTTGATGCATGCCATCGTCGTCCGTCACATTGCACGCATAGGCGTGTACGCCCATCGCTTTCATTTTCTCTTCGGACCACGTACCGGGCAAGTCTAGCGATACAACCTTGTCGCCTCGTTTAGCGAGGTGTCGTACGCAGGCCGCACCGATGCCGCTTGAGCCGCCCGTGACAACAGTAATGGAAGGCTTGCTCATGAACGTGCTCCTTTACGGCTAAGTGACTGATAAATTTGTACGATGAAATCCGTCATGCCTCGCTTGAGGCCTAGGGCAAAAAATAGGACGATGATGCCAAGCGCCAAGCCATGGTATTCGGTTGTGCGCGTAATGATGTCGTTAAAGACCATTAACAGTCCTGCACCGACGACTGGACCTATAAAGGCATGCAGACCTCCCATCATGATCATAAAGACGGCTTCGCCCGACATCGTCCAGTAGCTGAACTCGGGGTAGGCGCCTGATACAAATAACGCCATGATCACGCCACCAATGCCTGCAAAGCAGCTGGCCAAGATAAACGCATACAGACGGACTCGCCACACGTTGATGCCTAAGAACTGAGCACGGTCCGCGTTGTCGCGCACCATCCGCAAGGTGTAGCCGAAAGGTGACTGAAGGATGTAGCGCATAAGAAAAAGGCAAACCACCCCAAGCACGCAAGAAAACCAATACAGGGTCTGTACGTCAGCGAGGTTCAAACTACCCCAGACGCGAGGAATGCCTCCCATCAGTCCCTGATCGCCACCCGTGAGTGATGTCCAGGTGATGATGATGCTGTGAATCAACATTTGGAAGGCGAGCGTTAGGAAAGAAAAATAGATTTCCTTTAGCCTGACGCAGATCGCGCCAATGACAAAGCCCAAGAGGGCGCAAAACAGGATAGCGCCGAGTATTGCTACAGGGATGGAAGCGCCACCTTTCTGCATCAGCAGGCCAAAGGCGTAGGCCCCGCCGCCAAAAAACATGGCATGCCCGAACGACACCATGCCGCCATAGCCCACCAAAATATTGAGCGAGGTCGCAAAAAGACCAAAGGCAGCTAATCGGATGACAAAATCTAGCGCCACGCGCCCGGGTGAGAAAAATGGAATCGCCACTAAGATCACGAGTCCTACCAACGCGATAAGTAGGTCCTTATTGAAGCTTGAATGCGTGTTCATCAGCGTTGCTCCTTGCCAAGAAGACCGCTCGGCTTGAGCACGAGAATTAAGGCCATCGCAATAAACATGATGCCTTCGACAAACAGAGGAAATCCGATCGAGCCAAAAGAGCGCACGAGGCCGATCAGCAACGCGCCAACTAACGCTCCGCTCACCGAGCCCATGCCACCAATCACCGTGACGATGAAGGACTCAATCAGGATTGAGAAACCCATTCCAGCAGACATCGAGCGAACCGGCGCAGCAAGCGCCCCAGCAAGCCCCGCCAAGGCGCCACCAAACACGAAAACGCCCGCGTAAATCCAAGTGGTATTTAGACCAAGTACGGACGTCATTGTGGGATTATGGGCGGCTGCGCGCACGATCTTCCCGATGCGCGTGCGCGTCAGAACGTACCACATGATTGCGCCGATTACGGCAGCAGCACTCATCATGAACACGTAGAAGACCGGTACGATGCCCCCGCCAATAAAGAGCGGTGGTGTTTGAAACGCGGCTGGCATACCCATTGACTGAAATTCATGACCCCAAATAATTTTGACGGCATCATCAAGAATCAAAATGAAGGCATAGCAGACCAGTAGTTGCAGCAGAACATCGGCGTTGTAGACGCGACGCATGAAAAAGCGCTCGAAGACCAGACTAAAGAGGCCCACTCCAAGCCCCGCAATCAGTGCCGCAAGCAAGTAACTATCGGTAAAACGATAAGCGGAGAGTGCGATGTAGGCGCCAAGCATATAAAACGAGCCATGCGCAAAATTAATGACGCGCAATACACCGAAGATAAGCGTGAGACCTGCGGCAACTAGAAAGAGTAGTGCGCCCACGATTAGACCGGTACTGGTCTGCGTGACGATGCAAGAAATGGACGAGAGGCATTCGAATAGTGCGGTGGGATCCAAAGATGTCTCCGAGTAATACCAAAGTGTTACCAATGGGGGCGAGTGTTATCAAGACTTGCGCTCGATACGAAAGGGGTCTCTGCCAATCAACATGGCAGAGACCCCGTCGACTTCAGTGTGAAGCGCAGCGGGGCTTATGCCCAGCCTTTACGCTTCTTCCATTCGGCTTCGAGTTCATAAATTTGAGCCCAGCTACCGTTGACCTGGTTGGTCATGTAGGGCTCTTTGTTGGTGAGAGAGCCGTAGCCAATCGCGTAGTTCACCAGCGTGTGGTCCGCAGCCCGCATGGTGAGCGTACCGTCTGCGCCGAAAGGCGAGTCAATTTTCAAGCCGCGCAGCACTTCCGCTATTTTTTTGCCGTCGGAACTATTGGCTTTTTTCATTGCGGTCATGATGAGGTTAATACCGGCGGAGTTTTCCCAAGACCAGTTCAGTGCGAGCTCTTTGAACTTGGCTTGATAGGCATCAGCCCACGCATTATTTGCGGGAGTATTTGGGAAGCTACGCAGGTAGCGGTTACCTGAGTGCATGTTTGGTGGCACGTTCTTGACCGCTGTCAGCACAGCATATTCAGCTAAGTTTGGCGAAAAGAATTGCTTGTCTTTGAACAGAGCGTAGATGCCTGCCTGATCGATAAAGGAGGTCATGTCGCCGCCCCACAGCGCGGAGTAAAGCGCTTGCGGTTTGCCTTGAACGAGACGTGTAATATTTTCGCTATAGTCCGCTTGGAAGAGCTTGGGCCAAACTTGACCGACGACTTCAATGTCTTTGTTGAAGTGTTTGAGATATTCAAAGTATTCGGCGGTGGTGTCGCGACCATAGGCATAGTCAGGCGAGATACTCATCCAGCGGTTGAGCTTGAGACGCTTAGCAACCTCGGCGCCATAGGACCCGCCAACGATTGCATCGTGGATACCCTGGCGCGCTGACCGGAACGCC
>JBILHV010000226.1:0-3776 GCA_044350305.1 Burkholderiaceae bacterium | reverse complement strand
CGAGCATAAAGTCCCAGTCACCGCTCTTGCCCAGCAGGTTGGCTTGTTCGATGAAGGTACCGTAGCTGCCTGCCGAAACCATTGCATCGCCATGGATGCCGTCCTGCGTGGCGCGTTTAGTCGTCAGATTGATAGAGGCAAAATTATTGCCATTGGTTTGTGGCTGAGGACTTTTGTTCACGGTAATGCTGCTCATGCCGTTGATCGGTAGCAAGTCTAAAAGTGGATGGTTCCAGACCGGCATGTACATCGGGACGTTGTCGATGTAGGTTTTGATTTCGCTGCCAGGGCGACTGAGCCCAATACCCCGAATGAAGATCGCACCGCCCTGGTCGCCGCCAAACGAGCCGACAGGGTTGTAGCGCGAAATTTGCACGCCGGGTGTGTTGCGCAAGGCACCCGCAAGGTCGACCGCATGCTCGTCTTGAAGGATTTGCTCACTGACAACCGTCGAGACGCTAGAAAAAGGATCGATTTCTACGGCTGCGACCATCGGATCAGCTGTGACGACGATGGTGCTGAGTGTAGGAGTTGCTTGATTTGCTTGTTGTGCTTGCGTCAGAGGGGCGTGCAGCCATAAGCCTGCCAACGCGATCGCTAGGCTAGTTTTTTTGAATAACATGTTCTTGATGCTCCAGATATTATTTTGCGTCGTGTGTAAGCAGCCTGCATGCAGACGCACGCAATTCGACCGGTGTCGGTCAAGGCTGCTTAAAAAGAAGAAGGGGAGTTAGACGCTAGCTGGAGGTGCTCTGGGCGGCGGGAGGCGCCAACCGACATGCAGGGGGATGGGTTGGATTAAGCTTTGAAGATAACGCGTCGGATGTTCAGGCGCATCACTATGTTTATGAATTAGTGAGACCGGGATCGCGCTGTGCCCACTTCCTTGGCAGTAAGAGCAATCAGTCGACTCGGTGTGTTGTTTAACATCTGTGGGCTCTGCTTCACCCAGCGCCGAAGCTTTGATGTACTTCATGCCCGTGCTGGTACATACAGCGATGTACTGCTCGGTCGCCCCTAGTTTTGTGGCTGCGTGACCCAGTCCGGGGGCGAGCGCTGTGAACAGGACGGCGAAAATCGCAACCCAACAGGTAAACCAGCGGCAGGCCAAAAATTTAGACATGGCGGTAATATAACTGACTGCCCTGCAAATCACCGCGGGGTGTAAGTAAAGTTTAGCTATCAACAATTAACTCACTTTTACGAGACAAGCCATGAGCCGTCAGCAAGCGATCGATTCTGCCACCGCCTATTTTGATCAAGGTACGTTTCAATCGACGCTGGCGCGTCGCGTCGCGATACCGACGGAAAGCCAAGAGCCGGGAAAGATCCCTGTGCTCACGTCTTATCTGACCGAGGAGTTGGCGCCTACGCTTAAAGGGCTCGGCTTTGATTGCAAGATCATTCCTAATCCGATTGAAGGCGGTGCGCCCTTCATGGTTGCAAGTCGTACCGAGTCAGACGCGGGCTTTACCGTCTTGACCTACGGTCACGGTGATGTGGTGCGGGGCTATGCACCGCAATGGATCAAAGGTTTGGAGCCTTGGACATTAAAAATCGAAGGAGATCGCTGGTATGGCCGTGGCACGGCAGATAACAAGGGTCAGCATACGATCAACCTTGCGGCACTTGAGCAAGTCCTTCAAGCACGCGGTGGCAAGCTTGGTTACAACGTGACCTTGTTAATTGAAATGGGTGAAGAGATGGGTTCACCTGGTTTGCGCGAAATGTGTCAACAGCACGGTGACTTGCTCAAAGCCGATTTGTTTTTAGCGTCTGATGGGCCACGCGTATCGGCGACTCGCCCAACACTGTTTCTGGGCTCACGCGGGGCCTTCAATTTTGAGCTCAAGCTCAATGTCCGGCAGGGCGCGCATCACTCTGGTAACTGGGGCGGCTTGCTTAAGAACCCCGGCATCCGTTTGGCACACGCAATCGCATCGATGGTCGACGCCAGAGGGAAAATTCTCGTCCCTAAACTTTTACCCAGTTCATTACCCGATAACGTCAAAAAGGCACTCGCAAACATTCAAGTCGGTGGCGGGCCCAATGATCCTGAGATCGATCCTGACTGGGCTGAGCCAGGTTTGACGCCGACCGAGCGAGTCTTTGCGTGGAATACCTTTGAGACCCTTGCGTTTAAGACGGGCAATCCCGATGCACCAGTCAATGCGATCCCGGGCTACGCCATTGCGTTTTGTCAGTTGCGTTATGTGGTGGGCAGTGACAATGAAAATTTCTTAAAGCACATTCGCGAGCATCTTGATGCGCATGGGTTTACCGATGTCGAAGCGGTCGCGAGTCGTGGCGAAGCGGCAGAAGCGACGCGACTGGATCCAGATAACGCCTGGGTCAAGATGGCTGCAGCATCGATTACGCGCACAACCGGTAAAACGGTGGATATTCTGCCTAACTTAGGCGGTACCTTGCCCAACGATGCATTTTCAAAAATCTTAGGTTTGCCCACAGTTTGGGTCCCGCATTCGTATGCCGCTTGTTCGCAGCACGCCCCGAACGAGCATATGCTCGGTTCGGTTGCACGGGAGTCTTTGCAGCTCATGGCGGGCTTGCTGTGGGACTTAGGCGATGAAGGTGCAAAGATTGCCGCTTAATAAGGTGTTGCCGACTGTTCTAGTAACAAATTTTTCTTAAAAAACTTTCTGCTTAAAAATCAATTGGAAAACTTCTGAATCATGACAACCAAGTTTGATTTACTTATTCGTAATGCGACCGTCATCGACGGCACAGGCGCTGATCGCTATACCGCTGATATTGGCATCAATGCAGACCGCATCGTAAAAGTAGGAGACCTGGCAGGATGCTCGGGCAAAAAAGAGATTGATCTAAAAGGCCATGTGGCAGCGCCTGGCTTTATCGATGCGCACACGCATGATGATCGTTTGATGTTGTCGAATCCGGAGATGACTCCCAAAGTCAGTCAGGGTGTGACGACCATTATTGGTGGCAATTGTGGTGTTTCATTAGCGCCTATGCCACGCCCGATTCCTGATCCTGTCACGCCTCCCTTGAATCTGTTGGACGACGAAGGTAAGTGGTTTCGCTTCCGTAGTTTTAAAGAGTATCTTGATGCGTTGAAGGCTGAGCCTGCTACGACCAACCGCGCGATGTTGGTTGGACACACGACCTTGCGTGTGGCGACCATGGATGATCTTGAACAACCTGCCAATGCCAAACAAATTCAGGCAATGCAAGAGCTTGTCGTCGAGGCGATGCAAGCTGGCGCAATTGGTGTTTCAACGGGTTTGTTTTACGAGCCTGCCGTTGCTGCACCGACCGAAGAAGTGATTGAAATCTGTAAGCCACTCAAGAAATATAATGGCTTGTATTGCACGCATATGCGTGACGAGGCCGATGGCGTGATGGATTCACTCGAAGAGACCTTCCGTATCGGCCGCGAAGTCGGTGTGCCGGTTGTGATTTCTCATCACAAGGTCATTGGGCAGAAGAATTACGGTCGCTCAGACGAAACGCTTGAGTTCATTCGTAAGAGCATGACCATGCAACCGATTTGTCTGGACTGCTATCCCTATACAGCTGGTTCAACAGTGTTGTCTGCCAGCCGTGCGAGCACCTCGGCTCGTGTGATTGTGACCTGGTCAAAGCCTTTGCCGCAGTACGCGGGGCAGGATCTGGACAAGATCGCCGCGCAGATGGGGGTGTCACAAGATGAGGCAATCGAGCGTTTGTTGCCTGCCGGTGCGATTTACTTCCGGATGGATGAGGGTGATGTGCAAAAGATATTGCAATTTGCGCCG
>JBILHV010000224.1:0-3792 GCA_044350305.1 Burkholderiaceae bacterium | reverse complement strand
ACTCGTGGCCAAATCATTACGGTAAACATACGCGAGCTGAATTAGCAAAGCAATTAAGGCAAAAAAACTGGCGAAACCCCAAATCAAGCTTTTAAGTCCACTGGTATCTTCATGATCCGAGAGAAACTCTGGCTGCGTTCGTCCTACCGCACTGACATCCCCGCGTAATCGTGCCTCGCCTTGAACACTAATCGTAGGTTCGGGGCCCTCTGGGGCCGAAGGCTCAGGTCGATCAATTAGCATAGGATCGGGAATGAACGGAGCTGTATCGGAAGCCTGACGTTCACGGTGACGCAGCACTGCGGGTTGTGTTGTCGGCTGTGCTACTGCGCTCGGGTTACTTACCAAGCTCGTGAGAGTGGGCAGATTGCTCAGAAGAGCCGCCTCACCATCAAAGATATGTTTGCATTGGCCGCAACGCACCAAACCCTCGTGCGCGCGCAACTGCTCAAGCGACACGACAAAATCGCTTTGACATTTTGAACAACGCGTCACGAGACTCATCGATCTACCCTAGGGCTTGAAGCCCGCCAAACACACCCACCCATCACGCGCTTGCCAAACGGTTAGAGGCAACCACGGCGCATACGCCTGAGCAACCTCTTGCGCTTGTCGTTCAAGCACTCCTGACAACACTAAACTTCCGCCTGAACGCACACGCCCGCTGAGCATGGGCGCAAGTACCTTAAGTGGATTCGACAAAATATTAGCAACCACCACATCGAATTGCCCTTCGGTCAAACCGTCTGGCAGCATTGCCTGAATCGTAACGCCATTAGCGATCGCATTATCGCGCGTGGCTTGTACGGCCTGGTCATCAATGTCCACCCCAGTCACAGGCCCCGCACCGAGCATCGCGGCAGCAATCGCCAGAATACCTGAGCCACATCCATAATCCAATACGGTCGCCGCCTGCGGCAAGTCGGTCGCTAACCATTCCAGGCACACATGCGTCGTGGGGTGACTCCCTGTGCCGAATGCTAAACCGGGATCTAGTTGAATCGCGATGCAGCCTGGCTCGGGGGTTGTGGGCATTTGATCCGCATGCCAACTCGGCACGATCAAAATACGCTCACAGACCTGAATCGGGCCAAACTGCGACTGCGTCAGTCTTACCCAATCAGCATCGGGTACATCTCGCAAATGCCACGGCAACTCTTCGGTCGATTCTAAGTCTTGTTGCGCCATGAGCAGCAACTGCGCGGGATCCGCGCCGTCGGCTAACAGCACAATCAACCGATTGCGCGCCCAGGCTTGCGTATTTGGCTCACTGCCTGGCTCGCCAAAAAGAGGCTGTTCCTCATCGGTATCAAGATCCGCATCCTCCACGGAAACGGATAAGGCACCCGCTTCAAGAAGCGCGTCGGACAGCGGCTCAGCCAGAGATCCGGGACATAACAATACCAATTCACGCATAACAGTTTCCGTGAACCGGGCTAAGCGGCCCGGCCAGACAGCTCACCAGAACGTTCAAGGACGCTCGGCAAGCTTATGTTCGAGATAATGAATGCTCGTGCCGCCTTCAACAAAACGACCGTCCACCATTAACTCACGATGTAGCGGGATGTTGGTTTTGATGCCTTCAACCACCATCTCTGAAAGCGCGATAGACATACGTGCAACCGCTTGCTCGCGCGTATCACCATAGGTAATCACCTTGCCAATCATCGAGTCGTAGTGTGGGGGCACAAAGTAGCCATTGAATACGTGCGAATCGATGCGCACACCCGGCCCACCCGGTGTGTGCCAGTTTGTGATGCGTCCTGGACTCGGCACAAAAGTGAACGGATCCTCTGCGTTGATACGGCATTCAATGGCATGGCCCTTGAACACGATATCTTTTTGTCGCAAGCTGAATTTTTCGCCGGCTGCTACACGTATCTGCTGTTGAACCAAATCAATGCCCGTGATTAATTCCGTCACGGGATGTTCAACCTGAATCCGCGTGTTCATTTCAATGAAATAGAACTCGCCGTTTTCATACAAGAACTCAAAGGTTCCCGCGCCACGGTATTCAATCTTGCGGCATGCCTCTGCGCAGCGCTCACCGATCCGCTCAATCAACTTCCGATCCACGCCGATCGCTGGAGCCTCTTCAATCACTTTTTGATGACGACGCTGCATGGAGCAATCTCGCTCTCCGAGCCACACCGCATTACGTCCACCATCCGCGAGCACTTGGATTTCGATGTGACGAGGATTCTCTAGGAATTTTTCTAGATAGACTTCCGGGTTATTGAACGCTGCGCCTGCTTCGGACTTGGTCATCACCACAGAACTTAACAAAGCAGCTTCCGTGTGTACCACGCGCATACCGCGTCCACCACCGCCGCCAGCTGCCTTGATAATGACCGGATAACCCACGTCGCGTGCGATACGCAGAATTTCTTGCTGATCGTCGGGCAAGGCGCCAGGCGAGCCAGGCACAACCGGTACCCCCGCTTCAATCATGGCGTTCTTGGCGCTAACTTTATCGCCCATCAAACGGATCGACTCAGGGCGTGGCCCAATAAACACAAAGCCACTTTTCTCGACGCGATCTGCGAAATCTGCGTTCTCAGACAGAAAACCATAGCCAGGGTGGATCGCTTCAGCGTCTGTCACTTCAGCCGCCGCAATAATGGCGGGCATATTCAGATAGCTATCGCGTGAAGCGGGTGGTCCGATACACACGGACTCATCAGCTAAACGGACATACTTGGCATCGCGATCTGCTTCGGAGTGCACCACGACAGTTTTTATACCCATCTCGCGGCAGGCACGCTGAATACGCAGCGCGATCTCGCCACGGTTAGCGATCAGAATCTTTTCAAACATGTCAGACAATCACAAACAAGGGTTGACCGTATTCAACGGGCTCACCGTTTTGAACGAGAATCTCTTTAATGACACCAGACTTATCCGCTTCGATTTCATTGAGCAACTTCATCGCTTCAATAATGCAGAGAGGCTCGCCCTCTTTCACTGTCTGACCAACCTCTACAAATACTGGTGCAGCCGGATTAGATGCGCGATAGAACGTCCCTACCATCGGCGCCTTGACCGTGTGCCCCTGCACAACCGGTGCGGCAGCGGGCGCGGCAGCAGCAGCCTCGCCACCCGCAACAGGTGCTGGCGCATACGCAGCGGGTGGTGCGTATGCAACGGGCTGTACAGCTTGTGAAAACTTAACAATCCTAACCTTGCCTTCCCCTTCGGTGATTTCGAGTTCAGCAATGCCTGACTCCGCGACGAGATCGATCAACGTTTTTAGTTTTCGCAAATCCATAGTGATTCCGTATAGTGCTGTTAAATAAGGGTGTCGTCGGCCAAGTTTGCCAACCCGTTAAGCTGCCGTCTGGTAGTTGACCGCAAAGCGCAGCGCCGCCTCATAACCATCAGGACCCAATCCGGCAATGACTCCGACTGCAAGATCCGATAGGAACGAGTGGTGCCGAAATTCTTCACGCTTGTAAACGTTAGAGAGGTGCACTTCAATAAAGGAAATCTTTACTGCGGCCAATGCGTCTCGGATCGCAACACTTGTATGTGTATAGGCGCCAGCATTCATCATAATGAAGTCAGTGCCGTCGGTCCGAGCTGACTGAATTCGATCAACCAACTCACCCTCGTGATTGCTCTGGTAGGTAGACAGCTCCACCCCTTGCTCTTTAGCGAGACCTAGAAGCCTTGCATCGATCTGGGCAAGTGTGGTGTGGCCATAAACACTGGGCTCACGCAACCCGAGCAGGTTCAGGTTGGGGCCGTTCAAAACGAGAATTTTTTTTGCCATGAGAGGTCGCCCAAGCACAG
>JBILHV010000222.1:0-3802 GCA_044350305.1 Burkholderiaceae bacterium | reverse complement strand
GATGTTTTCACCGGAGTTCCGCAACCGGTTGGATGCGATTGTGCCGTTTGCGGCGCTCAATGAGGATGTCATTCTGCGCGTGGTCGATAAGTTCTTGATGCAGCTCGAAGATCAACTCCATGACAAGCGTGTGGACGCGTCCTTTACAGACGCCTTGCGTGCGCATCTGGGCAAGCATGGCTTTGATCCTCTGATGGGAGCGCGTCCGATGCAGCGTCTCATTCAAGATACCTTGCGCCGTGCACTGGCTGATGAGTTGCTATTCGGCAAGTTGGTGGATGGTGGCTCCGTGCTTGTAGACATTGACGCGGACGGCAAGGTGGTGCTGACTTTTGACGCCAAGTCACCTGATAAGCCTAAGGGTTCTGATCAGGAAGCTGAACTCGTGCATTAATGACAATGCAGCCGCTGGTTTTAACGTGTCATCATTGCGGCGCGTCTTATCAGCGTCCTCTACTCGGCCCTGGCCAATGGGCGCAGTGCGTACGTTGCGAAAATGTATTGGAGTCCTATTCAACGTTCACGCCCGGCGCATGGCTCGCTGTCGTGTGTGCAGCAATTCTGACCTTGGCTCTGGCCAATGCTTACCCGGTTGCAACGTTGGTGGTGCAGGGCGCTTCGCAACCAGCGTCTTTTTTTGATGCGATCGTCATTACCTGGCGGACGGGTTACCCAGAGGTTGCGCTACTTACACTCGCGGCGGGGTTTGTACTTCCAGCGCTCCACCTTGGTGTGCTTGCGTGGGTCCTGTGCTGGTTAGCGAGCGGTCGGCTTCCTATGTACTTTGATCGCTCGCTCGACCTGTTAGAGCGGATCAAGCCCTGGTGTATGGTCCCTGTGTTTTTGATGGGTGCTCTGGTTTCGGTTGTAAAGCTCTCCGGCTTAGCAACGCTTGTCCCTGGCGTCGGTTTGTTTGCGACAGCGGTCTCTGCTGTGCTGATTACCGCACTTTCTCGTCTGTCGGCCTTTAGATTGCGGACGATGGCGTTTGATGCGGCATTACCCGTCGGGCCTGCACACGAGCAGGGTCCACCATCTCCGGCCCAATTCACGAGGATTTGGGCGTTGTTGCTCGCAGCCTTGATCTTGTACATCCCGGCCAATTTGCTGCCCATCATGAGCATAGCGGCCTTCACAGGAGCGTCCGCGCACACGATTATGGGTGGCGTCATTGAACTCGTAGGGATGGGTTCGTGGGACATTGCGTTGGTGGTTTTTGTCGCAAGCGTTGTTGTGCCTTCTTTCAAGTTGATATGCCTGGGTACTCTGGTCTGGTTGGCGCAACAGAAAAATGGGCAGGCCTTGCGCAGACGCACCCAGTTGTACGCTGTGGTGGAATTTATTGGTCAGTGGTCCATGTTGGACGTATTTGTGGTTATTCTTCTTTCCGCACTAGGGCGTTTTGGTGCGTTATTGAGTATTCAGCCGGGTGCAGGTGCGGTTGCCTTTGGCGCTGTGGTGGTCTTGACGATGCTCGCAGCGGCCAGTTTCGATCCCCGCTTAGCCTGGCGACGGGCAGGCTACCGTAAGCATTTATCCGTTCAACCCTGAAGGAGTCCGGCATGCCGGAGCAGTCCATTTCTGTGTCAGCAAAGCCGTTGCCGCGCGTCGGTCATCGACCCAAGCGCAATCTGGCCTGGGTCTGGTTAATTCCGATCGTCGCTGCAGTGGTGGGCGCCTCCATTATCTGGAGCACGCTTTCCAAACAAGGTCCCCGAATCACGATCACGTTTCAAAGCGCTGATGGTCTGGAGGAAGGTAAAACCCAAGTGCGTTATCGCAACGTTGTTATAGGGACTGTTAAAGATATTCGTCTTAGCGATAAGCTTGATAACGTGCTCGTCGATGTTGAGTTGACTGACGATGCCACAGTTTTCGCTCATGAGGGCGCAACGTTTTGGGTTGTGAAGCCTCGCATTGGCTTGGGAGGAGTCTCGGGATTATCGACGCTGCTTTCAGGATCCTATATTGAGGCAGACACTGGGAAGTCGCCAGACACAAAGCCAGTCAAGAAAAGTTTCGTTGGCCTTGAGGAACCTCCGCCGATTGCTAGCGACCGGCCGGGCAAGCGTTTTGTGGTGCGCGCGCCGGACCTTGGGTCCTTGAGTGCAGGTTCTCCAATTTTTTATCGTCGTATTCAAGTTGGGATCGTGACAGGCTACAAGCTGACCGACGCAGGCAAAGGAGTCGATCTCGAGGTGTTTATCGATGCACCTTATGACAGCTATGTCGATGCTAGTACTCGGTTCTGGGACGAGAGCGGTTTTGATGTCACGTTGACAACCGACGGGATGCAATTAAATACGCAGTCGCTTGTGTCGCTTATTGCTGGAGGCGTGTCTTTCTCCTCCTTCGGTAAAGCGCGAGCGCTTCAAGATGAGAAACATGTGTTCAACCTGTATGACTCGCGCCGTGCGGCTGAGTCGGTGCCAGAGGGAATTTCTATCCCGATTCTGATGCGCTTCGATCAGCCTTCACGTGGACTAAAAGCTGGTGCGCCGGTTGATTTTCGTGGTGTACACATCGGTGTCATCAATTCGGTCGCGTTAGATTTTGACATCATGACACGACAGTTTTTTACTTCAGTAGAGGCGACCTTGTATCCTGAGCGATTGGGTAAGGTTTATACCGATATGAGCTTGAAGGAAAACACGCCTCAGGATCTTGCAGAGTCTTTAAGTACTCTGGTGAAGGATGGGTTGCGAGCACAATTGCGTACTTCCAACATTTTGACGGGTCAACTGTATATCACCTTGGCAAACTTTCCACAGGCGGCACGCGGCGAACCCCCTGTCGCGGAACTCCCTTTCAATATACCCACTGTTGCGTCAGACGACTTGGATAAGTTGCAACAGCAGGTGACGAGTATTGTTGCCAAGCTCGATAAGATTCCTTTTGAATCCATTGGCAATGAGTTGGATACGATGATTAAACAAATTCGACTGCTTAGCGTTAATTTGGATAAGAGCGTGACCCCTAAATTGGCCAGTACGCTCACTGAGATTGAACGAGCCACCAAGAATCTGAATAGCCTGATTGCGCCGGGTAGTCCCGTCGTGACGAGCACTGAAGCAATGCTTGAGGATCTCAAGCGGAGCCTGAAGTCCTTGACGAACTTGACGGAATCCTTGAGTGCCAATCCGGATTCGCTGATCAGGGGACGCACTACTCAGCCGTACTCAAGGGACACACTAGGAGCGCCAGCAAAATGATGCGAGCATGGATTGTGATAAGTTGTGTCGTGTTAGGGGGGTGTGCGAGTCCGCCGCCCCATTACTACACATTGAGTAGCCCGCAAGCGGCGCATGCTGTAGCGGATGCGCCCGGCGTTACGCCGTATGCCTTAAGTGCGGTGACCGTCCCAGCTCAGGTTGACCGCAACGCAATCGTGGTGCAACAAAAAGCAGGACATTTGCTGCTCTTAAGTGATGATCTTTGGTCTGCTCCTTTGGGCGCACAGTTGCAGACGGCGCTATCACAGGGTCTGGAAGCGCGTCTGGGTAGGCCGCCTGTGCAGAATCTCGCGCTCGGTGCACGCGATAGTAAAGTGACGCAGATTTTTGTGGACGTGCAGCGGTTTGATATGGTACCGGGGCAACATGTGGCACTGAGTGCCGCCTGGCGCGTGCAGTTTCCGGGTGGTAAACCCGCGCTCACGTGTTTTACGCGTTTGACGCAGCCTGTGGAGGTTGGTGTGACGGCACTCGTGCTCGGTCAGCAACGCAATGTGCAAGAACTCTCTCAGCACATTGCACAGATGCTGATGCGCCGTGCGGCCCCCCAGGGCGCAAGCTGCCAGTAG
>JBILHV010000223.1:0-3802 GCA_044350305.1 Burkholderiaceae bacterium | reverse complement strand
ACAACCACCAGAATCATTCCGTTGGTTCGGCGCAATCCCTCAAGAATCAAGCCAATCAGCACGATGCCAACGGCTGTATCTAAGGTTGATGGATCGGTATTTCGGTCAGTTAAGTCATCACCACCTAACAAGATATAAAACACGATCGCGACCGAGACTAAGGCCGCAACGACATCCCACCACATCAAGCGGTTTCTTAAGCGCGCCGTCATAGGAAAACTCAGAAACACCAAAAACAGAACAATGCCGACATGTACCGTTCTTAATACTTGAGTGGTTACGATCGAATACGCGGCATAGAGATGAAACAACGACATCCCCACTGCACACAAAGTCAAAAATACAGCGAGTGCGCCACGATAGTCATTCGCATCCCCCTCTTCCTGCTTGATGAACGCATCAAGCTTTTCCTGGGTTTCGCGATCAATTGCATGCTGACTCATGGCTCTACCTACACAATTTAAATATCAAATAAAACAACGACGCACCCTCGATGATGCAAGGTGCGTCGTCAGGACAACATTGCGAAACCTTAATTTACGCTTTGACCATTCTCTTTGAAATATTTCAACGCGCCGGGGTGAAACGGCAACGGAGTCGAAGCAGATTTCTGGTTCGCAAGTTTCACGCCGCTGTACTCACCGTGCGTACGAATCAGCTCTTGCATGTTGTCAAACACGGCTTTGGTGATTTTATAGGCTTCGTCGTCTGACATTTTGCCGTTGACGACAAGAATATTTGAAACGGAAGCATTGGTGTTATCTGCCGCCATTCCAGAGTAGGTTGCTTTTGGAATCGTGTCCTTGAAGTACAAGTTGCCATACTTCTTGTTCATCGCATCCACAGCGCCAGCATGGTCGATCATGACAATCTTGGTTCCTGGCGTGTTTGCCAGGTCAGTGACTGCGGCAGTCGGTAATCCACCAACCCAAAAGAACGCGTCGATTTTACGATCCTTGATGGCGTTGACTGACTCGGCAACACCTAAGCGTTCGCGTTTAACGTCCTTGTCTTTGTCCAACCCGGCCGCCTCAAGTAAGCGGAACGCCATGACTTCAGTGGCACTTCCTGGGCTGCCGGTGCTGACGCGCTTACCTTTCAAGTCTTTCATCGACTTAATACCAGTGGACTCAACTGTCACCACGTGCATGCGGTTTGGATAAAGAACCAAAAGCGTTTTTACATCTACTTTGCGTCCAGCAAACTTATCGAGCCCATCCTGTGCATCCTTGGCCGCATCGGCCATCGAAAACGCAATATATGGCTTACCCGATCCAATGAGCTTCAAGTTATCGACTGAGCCACCTGTGACTTCTGCGGTGGCAGACATACCGGGAACTTTTTTCGTCAGTACGGACGCTAGACCCCCACCCATGGGGTAATACACACCACCCGTTCCACCCGTTGCGATTGAAAGGTTCTGCGCTTGCACGCTACCAGCCACAACAGCCAAGCCCAAAGCAAATAGTTTTAATAGTTTCATCTTCCTCTCCAATAATCTAAATATCATCCGAAGCGACACAGATGGTCAACCTTTGTTGGCCATTCCTAGACGCTCAATAGTAGCCTTTTCAGCAAAAAAACTGTCTCGTGCGAATTTTGTGTATTGCTCAGTATTCATGACGATCGTGGGCTGGTCAAACTGCGCGAAAACGGCTTTCACAGCCGGATCATCCAGCGTCTTCATAAAGGCATCATGCAAGATTTTGACTACCGCGGGATCCATCCCTTTTGGTCCACACACGCCGAAAGGCGAGTCCGATACCGTTTCGTACCCTAATTCATTCAATGTCGCGACAGTAGGCCACCGCGATGTGCGCTTGCTGCCATACGTCGCCAACAGCCTGAGCTTGCCGGAGTCAACCGTTGGGCCCCAGCCGGTCGAGTCGCTCATGGCCATCACATGCCCACCCATCACGGCCTGTAAGTTTTGGGCACTACCTTTGAAGGGGATGTGGGAGAGCTTGATCCCGGCCCGCTGTGCAAACTCTTCTACCGCTAAATGTGGACTCGTGCCAATGCCTGGCGTACCGTAAGTAAATTTGTCTGGATTCGCTTTGGCAAATTTGACGAGGTCAGCAATGCTTTTAATTGGGGACTCGATGGGCACCACTAAGCCGAACGTGTAGCCCGTCAGGCAAACGATCCATGTAAAGTCATTGAGCGTGTCATAGGTCACTTTCTGCATATGCGGAATACGAAAAGCGCCCTGCGGTATTTGCGCCAAGGTATAGCCGTCTGGCTTTGAGTGCACCAACTCCGCGGCGCCTAACATGCCGCCCGCGCCTGGCTTGTTCTCGACGATTACGTTGCGACCCAGTACTTTGCTTGCGCTCTCGGCCAGCACACGCATGACAACGTCGGTGGAGCCACCCGCTGGCCAAGGGCAGAGATATTTGATCGGACGAGTGGGAAACGTCTGCGCACGCGCCAGACTAGGGGCGAGTGCGGTAGCGGCCACAGCGGCGCTTGACAGCAAAAAGTCGCGACGATCGGTCATGCGTAGTCTCCTAAAAAAATATAAGAATTATTTTGTATTCCTGTGCTCGATCTTACGGCGGCAACCCAGCGGGTGCAATGGGCAATTGCCCTGTCCTCAACACCGTTGATTCGCGAAAGACAAGACTAACTATTTATTAGCATTGAGGGCTCATGAAAACCGGCAGTCAGGCACGCAGTTACCTAATGCCTCATTTCTTTAGATTCGCAATCAACTCAGCAGCGGCCGCATCAGGCACGCGTGGCATATCAAAGAGGTCAGACGTACGCGCATACCAGCCCGTTCCGTGCATGCGGCCAATCAAGTGCGCCGCAACGGGGTCGACTCGCAGTTTTTTCATGTCGATCAAGTCGTCTCGGATATGCAAGTAAAGCACTTCCCCGATCACAACGTTGCGACCAATTCCAAGCTCTACGTTAACGATCCGCTTGCACTCAAAAGAAATCGGCGCCTGCTCAATATACGGCGCACGAATTTTGACGCTTTTACCGTGTGTAAATCCTGCCATGTTGAACTCATCAATCTCCGGCGGAAAATTCACCGCCGTCAAGTTCATGGCTTGCGCAATCTCTTCGCTCACTAAGTTCACAACGAACTCGCCGGTATCGCGAATATTTTGTGCGGTGTCTTTCATGACGCCAGGCGCCAGGCAATTGACCCCGACTACGACCGCTGGCGGCACATCGCAAATTGCATTAAAGAAACTATAGGGCGCCGCATTCACGACACCGTCATGACTAATCGTACTCATGAGCGCGATAGGACGCGGCACCACACAACCCACGAGCAGCTTGTATTTTTCTTGGTCAGACAGATTAGCGAAATCAATTTGCATACGGTGCATTCAAGAGGGGGTACTCTTTGAAATTCCTTGTTTGAGTGCTCTATTTGGACAGGGTCTGGAATTGAGCTATTCTACTTGCCACATTGACGGCAATTGACCGTCGCGCCTGCCACATACACCTCTAACAAATACTTAATTCTGGTGAATCGCCTCCTCGTTGCCTTATCGGCAATGTTCTTTCAGCAGACTTTTGTCGCGCTCGGTCGTGCCTTGCCAGCCGTAATCGCGCCAGCAATGATCGCGGATCTGATGCTCGATTCAGCCTGGATAGGGGTCTATTTCTCAATCGTGGCAGCCGCCGCACTAATGACACAATTGGGCTGCGGCAACTTCATTGTTCGCTATGGCGCCATGCGCATGAGCCAAGCAGCTCTTATTCTGCTCGCAATCGGAACCGTCTTTGCCGCAATTGGCACACCTTTCTTTTTAGTGCTGTCGGCATTACTTGCTGGCGGAGG
>JBILHV010000024.1:0-11687 GCA_044350305.1 Burkholderiaceae bacterium | reverse complement strand
GTTGAATTTCTTTGATGCGCTCGAGCAATAAATCACCAAAAATCTCGGGCCTACCTTTAAAGAAAATATCCACCTTACTTGGTCCGGAAAGAGTTTGGCTGAGCTTGACCCGTTCTTCATGATTTTCTACTAAACGAATGACTGCCTTGATGTATTGATCGACTGTTTCAGTTATTAACATACAAGGGTAAGGCGTCCTGAAAATGCTTTTTATCGTCATTGCCTCTGACATCTAGTCCGTACAATAAATTTGTACTTAGCCCTCGTGTTTGGTGGTGCGGGGTATCGCGCAATTTTGATCGTGGGCATAGAGTGGGGGTTGTTTCTATCAATACAAGGAGTTGTGGACTACCTTTGATCAATCATTCCCACATCAAAATATTTGGCAACGTTGGATCCAATTTTCTCAGTATGGTGTAGCCCACTCCAGACAGACCCCGAAATAAACCAAGATTAAAAGCCGTATCGCCAGCATTCCAAGTGTAGTCACCTTGCTCGTGGCGATTTGAAATAATTTGTGCGAGTCGCTGATCCGATAAATGTACAAGAGTGGGTTGGTTCAATAATTCACCTGCCGCAGCTAAAAGCTCGATGGTACCGAGTGTGCCACAACATAGCGTATCAACATGCTGGGGCCAGTTAGCGGTCGTGTTTTGCACCGCATGCTTGATGTCGCTCAGGATTGTTGCTGCCTTAGTTTCACCAGCACGACTAGCTGCTATACGGGCAAGTCCAATACCTACTGCACCATGACACCATTGGCTAGGGAAAGCGGTTGCATCGGAGATACGCAAATCAGGCCAATTAAATGCTTCTTTGCTGTAGCAACTATCTTCATATGCAATGCATTCTTGTGCCGCCGACTCGAATTCTTGACGACCACTGACTTTTGCCAAACTTGATAACGCATAAGCGAATCCAGCAGCACCATGCGAAAAACCTGTTAAGGGTGCTTCGCTTATCCCAAGAACTGCCCAACTACGTTTGCCGGAGTCACCGAGCCGAGGTTGTCGTAGCAAATGCTCTCCACAAGCAATCGCTTTGGCTAATACTTCTTTTGATTGGGTCTTGCGATAAAGCGCTAATAGCCCAAGAATGCCTCCGGCACTACCGGCGATTACATCCAATGAACGATCAGCGGCGATCAATTCATTAGAGAATAAATTCGATACCCCCAGGGCGTCTTGTATTAAAGATGGCTCAGCGAGTAGTTCTGAGATAACCGTCAGTGCGTAGATTATCGAACCAAGTCCGCTTGCACCTCCAATCCCTAGCCCTCTGGCCCATCTCGGTGCAGATGGCTGTGCAATCTGCAGTCTGCCTGCGGCGAGCGCTTTTAAGGCGAGTTCACGGCTGACTGTGTCGTTGGCGTAGCGGGCTTGAGCCGCCAGAAACACAGCAATCCCGCTTGCGCCGTTATATAAATCATGGCCTAGTGTGACAAGCTGTGCAACCTCTGAACCCCCTAACCAGTCAAGCCCAATCCAAGCGGCACTTTTGTCTTTGATCGTGCCGTATTGATGGATCGTTGCTGCAATTCGGGCAACCTCAGTCGCCAGAATTGTTTGATCTAATCCTGCTGTCGATAGTTTAAGCTTGCGCTTAAATAAATACTTATCCTTAATATCATTATCAGATCGTGACACAAAGCTCGTGCTGACTTTAATGATTTGAACTTGACGCTCGATCTCAAGCGCTGACCATTGACCGAAACGTTCTTTTGCACGTTCGAGGCCCGATGTCGCACCTGTTTGAGTTTGATGACCAGTAATCGCACTCACCAAGTCTTCATCGCTTGGCGAAACAAAATGCGGCACATTCAAATTCACTAACGCTATCCGTTCGGCCTCTTGTAGCGGCCAAAGTAAATCATCTTTAGCGTCCCAGTCAGCGAGTCTGGATAAAAACTCTGCTTGTGCGCTCCACGTCACTCCATCACTCATGTTTCGGTGGTCTTTGAGCCTTTGCAACAGCATGTAGTAAAACCGAGTGTTACGAATGACCTTACGTACTGGAAGTTTCTTAAACGGCTTGAGCAGACTGGCCACCCCGATGACATCCCGTTGCTGCAACAGAAAGTGGGCGTAGTGCTCGAAACCTTCAATGAAGGCAGGTAAATAATCACCTAGTTGCGCATATTGCCCGTCGATATGCGGAATGTTGGGCGTCTGTGCCGAATCGTTGAGCACTTGCATCCAACGCATACCATCGGTATTGACATTTTTCCATACGCCAACTGGTGCGCTCGTTTTAACAGCGTTAAGCCCCCCTGCATCAAAAATTTTATTATTGGGGCTTTTAGCGTATGCCGGCAACATCCCCACCATCAAAACCGAATTCACCACAGCGTGGCTTGCCTCAATGAACGCGGCTGTTTCAGGCGTTTCTTGCTCGGCTTCAGGAGTAGATGCTTGCAAAATCATTTCCAGATCAATCGGAACGGGGTGCGCACCATGAGCTAGGATATTTTCATAATGCATATCACTGCTAGCAAATAAGTGAAACACGGCCAACCAAGCGCCCGAGCGACGGTAAAACAGTTCAATATCTTGTTCGGACTCACACGCGGTGTGTTCGATAAACTCCGTCCACCCATATTCATGGCAAGCAATGGTCTTGACGGGCTTGAGATCAATTGGTGGCAAACTAGCGTTAAAGGTCACGATCAGATCATGCCATGCAACATCCAAACGCAAATCTTTAGGTTTATAGACAAGCTTTGCCTGATCCTCAAAGGTAAGGATCTGCACCGAATGACCGAAGTTGTGCGGATCGGATAAATCGCCGCCAACCGCCTGCACTTTGACGTGAAGCGCGGAGTGCGTAATCATTGCCCTGATTTCTGAGATATCAGCATGCAGACGAGTCATTAGCTCCGCCGTCGTATCAATCCACTGCCTAACGATCGTGGCCGTTAAGCGCAGTAAGACAGGCTTTTCTGCAAAGAGCGCCGCGAGCTCAGTGGCCCTGAGATTCTCAATCAACCGATCAATCTGATCTGTACCTTCCGCGGCACTTGAAGCGGGTAATTTGCTATCTGGACTGTGTTTTTTTAAGATCGCCACAAACTTGCTGTATAACAACGGGGCATATAAGTCTGTGAGCAGTTTTAACAGCCCAATACGTAAATCCAATCTGGCCGAAACATTAAATAAGGCGAGTGCTTTTGGCGCTGTCTGTTCGATCACGTTGATTTCTGCGCGCGCTACCAACGCATAAAAAAGCTTCTCAAATGGTCGAAGCTCTGCGCCATCAACTAAAAAAAGTTCACCGCTCCCAAAGCCACCCGTTAACGCTTGATATGTCCATTGAGCGTCTACAAACCATGCGGGCGTCGGTGCATCCGGCGAATGTCTGGTATCCGCGAGCCGGGATAAGACCTGATCAATCGAAAGATTGTCACGACTGATACGCTTAAAGAATAAACCCCAATCTCCGCTTGATGCAGAACGACACCACGCAGCAAGTCTTAATGCTGCACGATCCGTGTTGTCTTTCTGACCGATCTGTGGTTCATAGTTAGGGCCGAGCAACTCGTCAGTAGTGGCAGCATTTGTAAGGAGGTGTTGTAAATCAAAGGCCATTTATGTTGTCCCAAGGTTTCTGATGATAGACGAGACTCAATAGCCTCTTTTACTTAACGACAGGGTACCAAAGGTTGAAAAACATATAACCCTTTGTAGCCATCTGCCTCTTAGCAGTGAAAAGACCAATGTCTTAGAACCTGTAGCCTAGACCGACAAGAAAATTCATACTATTCGCTTTAAATGATCCAGTAGTACTGACGTAAGTCTCGCCCATCTTGCTCTTCTTCAAACTGGCATCGCCATACTTTGTGTAGTTCGCCTCTCCAAATCCATACCACCCACCAGAGATGATTTGCCTATAACCGAGACCTAAAGAATATCCATTCATCTGTATAGTGCGTCCATCCGTGCTGATGTTTGTACCGGAATATCCAAGTTTAGCGTAAATCAATTTATCTTTGCCCATGACAAGACTTGGTGAAACGAAAATATTGAACAAATCTTTTCTGAGATATTTTTTTGTAACTGAGAGCTCACCTGCGAACGTGCTGATTGACGCTGTGTAGTCAGAGTACCCCTGAATCGGTGAGTACTCAGCGCCAATGCCAAGCAAAAAATTTGGCGTCAAAGAAAAGTTATAGCCAGCCCCAACAGCGCCTGCAAAACCTTCAGGATTTTTACCCGAAGCCGAGTAGTTATATCCGAGAACGGTACCGCCTGAAAAGAGTGGTGATATCTTCTCATAACCAATACCAGCTTGTGCGTAGAATCCCTCAAACTCGCTTTGTGCTTGAGCTGTGCCCACTGTGCCCGCAATAAGTACGGCCATGAAAAACTTTTTCATTTTTTCTCCGATACGTGGTGTCAGTACTGTGATGGACGTTGGTGTCGTTATGTGATCTTTTAAATCTTAGTAGTTTGATGAGCTGGTTATGCGGTGGATCATATTAAGCTACTCGCTATATGCAAAGCCACATAAAATTGTTCTGCACCATGATCAATTAAGAAGATCCTAGGACTGTTGGTTGCCTATTCAGACTTTCGTCAGTAATATCAATAGATATCTTATTTTTTAAGCCTTTGCCATCGAGCCTATCCTTTCAAGTCGCGACGACGAGTCGGCCTCTTTCCCGTTCGGCCCTCTCTATCCGTTTCCATCGAGATTCGCCAATGTCGGGCGTCGCGCTTCCGCGGGTTCCGGTATGCCACAAGGCTATCGCATGCACTACATCGACGAGGGCCTCGGCCCCGTCATAGTATGCCTGCACGGTAACCCCACCTGGGGTTTTCTGTTCCGTAATCTAATCGCCAGCCTGCGGCAGAACTTCAGGGTGATCGTCCCGGATCATCTCGGCTGCGGTCTCTCCGATAAGCCCTCGGACGTCTTCTTTCGCGCGGCCGATCGTGTGATCCATCTTGAGGAGCTCCTCGACCAGTTAAACGTCGACCGCTTTTCATTGGTGATGCATGACTGGGGCGGTCCGATTGGCACCGGTCTCGCGGTGCGTCGTCCTATCTCCGTCGAGCGGCTAATCTATTTCAACACTACCCTCGCTGAGACGTTCCTGCTCCCTGGGATAATCAAGCTGGCGGCGTCACCCTTGATCGGCAGACTGTTGACACAGCGCACGATGAGTTTCGTCAAATTGCTGACCGCGTTCGGGGTTTCTCACGCTCTTGCGCAGGAGATCAGGCAAGCCTACCATCGCCCGTATCGAACCCAAACCAGTCGCCGGGCCGTTTGGGGTTTCGTCCGTGACATCCCGTTTTCTCGCGCGCATCCCACGGCGGTATTGATGGACGATGTGGTGGCTCGTCTGCCGACGCTGTCAGACAAGCCGGTGAAAATTCTATGGGGAATGAAAGATCCGTGCTTTCATCAGGGGATTTTCCGTCATTTCGCCGCCCGCTTCCCTCAGGCTGATTTGGTGCAAATACCCGAAGCCTCTCACCTCCTGCTCGAAGATGCGGCTGTTGAGGTTATCGCAGCGGTGCAAGACTTTTTGCGACCGCTTGCACCTAGCCCTGGTGGCGAGCTTGGCCCAGGGCCAATTGCGTGCGAAAGAGATTTGAGTGAAGGTTCAGGTGTCAAGCCGAGTGACGTGCTGGTCGGTCCGGCTAAGGACTCACGGCGTCAGGGGAGTAGTCTCTATGGAGCACTGCATGTGGCGGCTGCGACGATGCCGTGGGTGCCGGCAGTGACGAAAGTATCCGTCCCCTCATGGGGCGATCGTCCGCGGTATGACGTGATCGATTTTGCAGCCCTGATTTATCGCATCCATGCATACGAACACGGTCTGGCAGCGACCGGCCTGCGGGCTGGCGATCGTGTGATCATGCTTGTGACGCCAGGCGCTGACTTTCTCGCGCTGAGCTACGCAGTGATGGGTCGCGGTGGTGTCCCCGTGTTCATTGATCCAGGAATGGGTATCGATGCGGTGGTGACTTGCATGCGTGAGGCTCAACCAAGCGGATTCATCGGCGTGCCTAAGGCCCATCTGCTTCGGCTCAAGGCCTCGGATTTGTTTGGCTCGCTCCGTTTCTGCATCGTCGCCGGAAGGCTACCGGTGTTTGGCGCGACGCGACTGTGTGACCAACTCAAACCTGGGGTGAGTCCGCCAGTGCCGATTCCACGGCAGGCAGAAGACGCTGCCCTCGTGGCCTTCACGTCGGGTGCCACCGGTCGGCCCAAAGGCGTGATCTTCACCCACAGCATGCTCACTCAGCAGCTCGCGGTGTTTCGCGACAAGTTTGGCTTTCGCAGTGGTGAGCAGGATCTGTCGCTACTGCCTATTTTTAGCCTCTACACTTCGGCCCTAGGTGTGGGGAGCATCTTTCCGCCACTCGACCCTAGCCGTCCTCTGTCACTGGTGCCTAAGCAGATCATCCGCGTGATGCGAGACCTTGGCAATCAGACATCTTTTGGCTCTCCGACACTTTGGGCGAAGCTCGCCCACTATTGCCAGCAGACTGGCATGTCGTTGCCGCAGTTGCGTCGGGTTTTTGTTGCGGGTACGTCTGTCTCGCCGGAAACGCTTGATCTTCTCAAAGCCGTGTGCCCGCAGGCGGAGAGCTTCACGCCGTACGGTGCAACGGAGGCGCTCCCCGTGACGCTCGCAGCTGCAGTCGACCTGCGCCAGGAGCCAATGGTGTGTGCGTTATCTGGTGAACAGGGCACCCCCGTCGGCCGAGCCATTGAATGTGTGCAACTGCGCATCGTGCAAACCTTGACTGAGCCCCCAGATGGATTGCTTGTTGACTGTTCGGAGCGAGTAATCGGCGAAATTCTCGTCAGTGGTGAGACGGTTAGTCGCGAGTATCTTTCGCGTCCTGAGGCGACCGCGGCTAGTAAGGTTTACGAGGGTGGCCGTATCTGGCATCGCATGGGCGACATGGGATATTTAGACGGCAGCGGCCAACTCTACTTCTGTGGCCGCAGGGTCCACATGGTCGTCACGTCAGAGCGAGTATTTCACAGCGTGCCTGTGGAGAATGTCTTTAACCGTCACCCGGAGGTCAGCCGCACGGCACTTATCGGCGTGGACGGCGTGCCGGCAGTTGTTGTCGAACCGCGATCGCGGTTGCTCGATTTGGCTGCCCGTCACCGACTAGCGGGTGAACTCCGGACCCTCGGTGCAGCTGATTTAGTCACCTCACCCATAAAGCGGTTTTATTTTCACCCTTCTTTCCCTGTCGATGCCCGTCATAATGCCAAGATTTTTCGTGACCGACTCTCGGTCTGGGCAGCCACGCAGATGGCCATCGAGATTGACGATTCCACGAGAGATCTCGTATGAAAGTACTCGTCACCGGGGGAGGCGGTTTTGTCGGCGGTGCGCTTTGTCGGCGACTGCGGGATCTTGGTCACAACGTCACGGGGCTCGGCCGTCGGGTTAATTCGGGTCTAACTGCACTAGAGTCCGAGGGCATTCGCACCGTGATCCATGATCTTTCCTTGCTGGAGGGGGTGAGTGATCTGGCAAGACTCTTTGTCGACGTCGACTGCGTTTTTCATGCGGCGGCGCACGTAAAAATGTGGGGACCGCGTCAGGAGTTTGTCCGCGGTAATATCCAGGCCACAAACAATGTGATCGCGGCCTGCCGTGCAGCGGGCGTGTCGAAACTTGTATTCACCAGTTCGCCGAGTGTCATCGCTTCAGATCATGATCTTCGGGGTGTTGACGAATCAGTGCCTTATCCGAAGCAGTATCGAGCGTACTACCCAGAAACAAAGGCGGTTGCGGAGCGGACGGTACTTTCGGCCCACAGCGCGACCCTGCGGACAATTGCGTTGCGACCTCATCTTATCTTTGGTCCTGGAGATACCAATCTCGTGCCAACAATTCTGAATCGGGCTCGTGCTGGACGGCTTGTGCAGGTGGGTGACGGCAAGAATCTCGTCGACCTCACGCATATTGACGACTGTGTCTCGGCTCACGTACTCGCGGCAGCCGCTCTCGACGAGCGGCCAACTGCTGGTGGAAGGGCATTTTTCATCAGCCAAGGTACGCCTGTCTTACTATGGGAATGGATCGAACGTATCTTGATACTTCATGATGCACCGTCGGTACAGCGGCAGCTTTCAGCATCCTCTGCGCAGTTTTTGGCGACGGTTGCCGAGTCTGTTTGGAAAACCATCCGTCTATCCTCAGATCCTCCGTTGACTAGATTTCTGGTCAAGGAAATGTCGACCGACCACTATTTCGACATTAGCGCTGCACGACGGGAGCTCGGCTACATTCCCACCTGCACAGTTTGGGAGGCAACCGAAAAAAAAGTGATAAACAGCTGAAACGTACAATATAAACCTCGGACAGAGGTCTGTTAAAAACAGTTACCATCGAAATCCGAGAAATCGCGCGTTGAGCCCGCTGCCAAATGCGGTGAGAAGTACCTTTTGGTCAGGCTGGATATTCTTCTCGGTAGCGCCGATCGCTAAGGCCGCGGGCAACGCGGCCGAGACCATGTTGCCATAGCGCTTGTAGATCGCAAAATCTTTGTCGAAGTCTAGGCCCATCTCGCCATAAAACGCCTCGTTAACCTGCCGACCGACTTGATGGCAGAATACGTGGTCTATTTGATCTTTTGACCAACCGAGCGACGCAGTGACGTCAGGAAAGGCGCGCCCGCCGAGCTTTGCCGCAGCAATCATCAGTTGGGTCGCGTCAGAGGTCATGATCGGTGCGATCTCCTCTCCTTGGCCAACGCTAAAGTCGCCATTGCCGATGCAGAGATTGTGGTGCTGTGATGCCGAGCGCGCTGCGCCCCCTACAAACTTGTGTCTGTTTGTCGCGATGCTTTCGTGGCAGAGCACAGCTGCTACTGCGCCGCAGCCTAGCGTAAGGGTGGGGAGCATCTGCAGGAGTTTGTGACGGGTGATGCTGTGATCGCCGAGCAGCTGCTCGCAGGTGGTATTCACCACCTTTGAGATGTTCTCGCCGGAACAGATGATCCCTGCCTGCACGGTGCCCGCCTCAATGAGATGGGCGAGCATGATCATACCGTCGCTGAATCCGATGCAGGCGTTAGTGATATCGAGTGCCAGTGACTCCTCGGGAATATTGAGATTATGGTGCACGAGGCAGGCGGTGGCTGGCTCAAAAAAATCTCGCGACACGGAGCAGTTGATGACGGCACCAATCTGGTCGGGACGAAAGCCCGAACGATCGAGGGCCTCGCGTGCGGCTAGGGTGGCTACGGAGCTCGGAGTTACATCTGGCGTCCACATCCCCCGAGTACTTACGCCACTAACGCGTTCTAAGGTGCCTGTCGGAATCTTTAGCCGCTTATAGACCGGCGCGATCCGATCCTCGAGCTCCGCGGAAGACAATAGTGTTGTTGGGAAATGCAGACCGAACGACTCGATACAGACATGCTTGAACAGAAACGAAACCATCAAGTGCTCCTTTACACCCGAATTATAAGTAATATCCAAATAAGTTCTTTGTTAAACACAAGTTTGATGCCCTTGCACACTCACTGTTCGGCTCTGTAGAGACGGTTTCGACAATAATTTTCTTAGTTTGCTGCGTATTTCAAATCACGTGACCAAAGATTTTACGAAAGCGTGATCGTTTCGAATAATATTGAGTGAAAATAGTTCAGATTGGCGTGATCTCAGATGCTTTGGGTGATCATCGATATTTGTTTATAAGCTAACGTATCACATTTCAAAACAGGCTTGCTTTTCTTTCAACCTATGCTTCCATATCCTGACGCTCTGTGGCAAATCATCCTAATGGCGGTGCTATTGATTGGCGCGGTCATCACTGCTGTTCATCAAGCCGAAGTGATAGCGCATAAAACAGGCGAACCATTTGGTACGCTTGTTTTAGCGTTGTGCGTCACAATTATTGAGGTTGCTTTAATTGTTTCAATTATGTTGTCGGCAGATGAGGACGGCGCCGTAATCGCTCGCGACGCTGTCTTTGCCACTGTCATGATTGTCATGAATGGCATTATTGGTATATCGATATTTTTAGGTGGCTTACGGCACCGCGTTTTATCGTTTCGCATTGAGGGCAGCAACTCGAGCTTGACCGTCTTGATTGCGCTCGCAGTTCTGACCCTAGTGATGCCAAACTTTACAACTACAACACTAGGCCCTACCTTTTCAGCTAGTCAATTGATATTTGCTGGCGTTATGTCTTTAGTACTGTACGTTACCTATGTTTTCGTTCAAACCATTCGGCATCGTGATTATTTTCTGCAGCAAAACGATGTTGAATTAACAAGTCCAAAAAAACATGTGTCTCCCCCCTCCAATGCAAAAACACTTGCCAGCGGCATTTTGTTACTGATTTCGCTCGTTGCAGTCGTGCTACTTGCCAAGTCCTTGAGCCCCTCCATTGAGCTCGCAATCGATACAATGGGCGCACCACGCGCAGTCGTGGGAATTGCAATCGCCTTGCTGGTCTTGTTGCCTGAGGGCCTTGCTGCGACGCGTGCTGCAATCGATAATCGTCTACAAACCAGTTTGAATCTGTCCATTGGTTCGGCGCTAGCAAGTATTGGGCTCACGATTCCAGCTGTTGCCTTTGTTTCGATCGTGTTTGATTTGCCCCTAAGCTTAGGTGTCGACGCATTGGGCATGACCTTTTTAGGGTTAACGTTCTTACTCAGCATTTTGACTATCGCGATTGGTCGTGCAACAGTACTTCAAGGTGCAGTGCATTTAGTGATCTTTGCAGCATATTTATTTTTGAGCCTGATTCCTTAGGCTAAGTTTGAGCTACGTTCATCACACCGCACGTTCTTATTGAATTTACCTAGGCCCATGCATAAAAGCGCCTCGCTTTATCTTTCAGCATTGCTCTTCCTTTACGCGAATCCTGTCTCTGCGCAATGGCTGCCTATGGGGCCTAGTCCGGTGATAACTTTGTTCAGAAATGTGGCTGTCACCAATATCAAGGGAATAGGTTACACACCTTATGGCACTGATCCGGCGTCTGGCGCAGTCATGGGCCTTTTGCAAAGTCCATCTAATTTAAATGAGCTGTATGCAGGCACGGTGAATGGTGGCGTTTGGAAAAGTTCTAATGGAGGCAACTCCTGGACTGCAATGGGTGATCATCTCGCGTCTCTTTCCATAGGGGCGATAACCTTTGATGATACAAATCCAACAAAATTATGGATTGGATTTGGAAAGCTTAGTTCGTTAAGTATGACGGGCGGTGCTTTAGCTGGAGTGAGAGTCTTAGACACCACGACAAATACTTGGAGTACGCCGGCCATGGGTGGACTCGTAAGGCAAGACGTGTCAGGATTGGTCGTCAATGGCAATACGATTGTTTTGGGTGCTAATTCCGATACTGGGGCATCGAGTATTTGGCGAAGCGTTGATGCAGGGGCAAGTTTTCAAAATATCACAGCGGGTCTTAACTCTGGCGCTATCACTTCTTTAGTCAAAGGTCCTGGTACCACCTTATACGCAGCGATTTTAAATGCTAGTTCGGTTACCGCAACTGGGGTGTATAGATCTGATGATAGCGGTGCGAATTGGACTCAGTTAAGTACATTAAGTATTTTGCAGAATAGAGATGTCGGGCAGCAAATGACGGCAATGATCCGACTTTCAGTTGGAAAAGATGGAGTGCTTGTCGCAAGCCTTGCCAACCCCACAATTACCGAATCCCCAGCACATACACTCAAAAACGATTT
>JBILHV010000221.1:0-3821 GCA_044350305.1 Burkholderiaceae bacterium | reverse complement strand
AGATGGTGTTGGCGGACGTCAACGCCGGACTGCTGTATGTCATGGCCATTACCTCGGTCGGCGTCTACGGCGTCATCGTGGCAGGTTGGGCCTCGAACTCTAAGTACGCGTTTCTGGCCGCCATGCGAGCCTCGGCACAAATGTTGTCGTATGAACTTGCGATCGGTTTTGTGTTGGTGACGGTCCTGCTGGTGTCGGGCAGCCTGAATATGACCGAGATCGTCAACGTACAGACCCGAGGTTGGTTTGCGGACAAGGGATTGAACTTTCTCTCTTGGAACTGGTTGCCACTGTTGCCGCTGTTTGTGATTTACGTGATTTCAGCCGTCGCCGAAACGAACCGTCATCCATTCGATGTGGTGGAAGGCGAATCTGAGATCGTCGCGGGCCATATGGTTGAGTATTCGGGCATGGCGTTTGCGCTGTTCTTCCTTGGCGAATACGCCAACATGATTTTCTTGTCCTGCATGGCTTCGATCATGTTCCTGGGCGGCTGGGCACCACCGTTTGAGTTTGCTCCCTTAACCTGGATTCCAGGCTGGTTGTGGTTGGGCTTGAAGACCTTTGTCGTGGTGTCTTTGTTTATCTGGTTCCGTGCGTCGTTTCCTCGATACCGGTATGACCAGATTATGCGGTTAGGTTGGAAAATATTTATCCCACTTACGGGTGTGTGGCTAGTGGTCGTGGCGATCTGGATGCAGACGCCCTGGAATATTTGGAAATAATCCCGCGAGTCGAAGGTAGAAAAGGTATTTATGGAAGCGATCAAGGATTTTTTTGGTAGTCTCTTGCTGCTTGAGTTGCTCAAGGGCATGAAGCTGACGGGCAAGTATTTTTTCAAGCGCAAGATCACCTTGCGTTACCCCCTTGAAAAAACACCTATGTCCCCGCGTTTTCGCGGTCTACATGCTTTACGCCGTTATCCCAACGGTGAGGAGCGTTGTATCGCGTGCAAATTGTGCGAAGCAGTATGCCCTGCGTTGGCGATCACCATCGAATCAGAGCAACGCGAAGACGGCTCACGTCGCACCACGCGCTATGACATCGACCTGACTAAGTGCATCTTCTGCGGCTTCTGCGAAGAAAGCTGCCCGGTGGATTCGATTGTTGAAACTCATATCCATGAGTACCACGGCGAAAAACGTGGTGACTTGTATTTCACTAAAGACATGTTGTTGGCCGTAGGCGATCGTTATGAAAACGACATCGCTCGTAATCGTGCCATCGACGCGCCTTATCGCTGATCGTCAGGACCAAGACCCAAATGATCTTTACTACTGTTCTGTTTTACGTCCTGGCCATTGTTTTAGTCGTGGCGGCATTTCGTGTGATTACGGCGTCGAGCCCAGTCACCGCGGTCTTGCATCTTATTCTTGCATTTGCCAATGCAGCGATGATCTGGATGTTGCTCGGTGCCGAATTCCTCGGCCTCTTGCTCGTGTTGGTCTATGTCGGTGCGGTCATGGTGCTGTTCCTCTTTGTGGTGATGATGCTTGACGTCAAGATGGAAGAGCTGCGCGCGGGCATCAAGACTTATCTGCCGCTCGGTCTGCTCGTTGGTTTGATCATGGTGGCTGAGATGTCGTTTGTTCTCGCGACTTCGTGGGGTCAGGTCGGGCCCGCTGCAGAGATGGGCGACGACTACAACAACACGCGCGCACTGGGCGAGTCGATGTATACCGAGTATGCCTTTGCCGTTGAAGTGGGTGCGGTGCTGCTGTTGGTCGGAATGATCGCAGCGATCTCTTTGACGCTGCGCAAGCGTCGTGATGTGAAATATAGCGATCCCGGTGCTGCCGTACGTGTGCGGGCTTCAGACCGTGTTCGACTGGTCAACTTGCCTAGCCAAGAAGCGGTGAATGCTAAAGCGGCTGATACCAATCCAGGAGAGCAAAAATGATGACGCTGACCTTACCGCACTTTTTAGTGCTCGGTGCGATATTGTTCGCGATTGGTGTGTTCGGAATCTTTTTAAACCGACGCAATTTAATTGTGTTGTTGATGTCGGTTGAATTGATGCTGCTAGCTGTCAATATGAACTTCGTCGCGTTCTCGACTTGGATGGGTGATACGGCCGGCCAAGTGTTTGTTTTCTTTATCTTGACAGTGGCCGCTGCAGAAGCGGCAATCGGTTTGGCGATTCTGGTGCTGCTGTTCCGCAACCTCAGCACGATCAACGTCGATGAACTAGACCGCCTCAAGGGCTGATCGGAACACAGAAGAATATGTATAGCTCACCTTCACTTTATTTGATTATTGCCTTAGCTCCCTTGCTCGGTGCGATCTTGGCCGGCTTGTTTGGTACGGGATTTCTTGGACGACAAGTGGGTCGACGCGCCTCGCACCTGCTGACGATTGCACTAGTAGGCGTCTCGGTCGTGGGCTCGGTTCTAGTCCTGCTCGATGTGCTCAATGGACATCGCTTTGATGGCGCGGTCTATACTTGGTCGATGCTGGGTGATGCCAAGTTAGAAATTGGCTTTTTGATTGATCCCTTGTCAGCGTTGATGATGGTGGTCGTCACCTCGGTATCCTTGATGGTGCACATCTACACGATTGGCTATATGGCCGAAGATCCGGGCTATCAGCGCTTTTTCTCCTACATTTCGTTGTTTACCTTCTCGATGTTGATGCTGGTCATGTCTAACAACATGCTGCAGT
This sequence comes from Burkholderiaceae bacterium, assembly GCA_044350305.1. Taxonomy (GTDB): domain Bacteria; phylum Pseudomonadota; class Gammaproteobacteria; order Burkholderiales; family Burkholderiaceae_B; genus Zwartia. The sequence goes on along the minus strand of JBILHV010000221.1, from coordinate 1,160 downwards.
TGTTCTTCGGCTGGGAAGCAGTGGGCTTGGTCTCCTACCTCTTGATCGGCTTCTGGTATACGCGCCCAACCGCGATCTTCGCCAACATGAAGGCCTTCTTGGTCAATCGTGTCGGTGACTTTGGCTTTGTGCTTGGAATTGGTTTGTTGTTCGCCTATGCTGGCACGATGCACTACGGCGAAGTGTTTGAGCAGGCAGATAAGTTAGCGACACTCACGTTGCCGGGCACAGACTGGATGTTGATCACCGTTGCCTGCATTTGTTTGTTTATTGGCGCCATGGGTAAGTCGGCGCAAGTGCCCTTGCATGCTTGGTTGCCCGACTCCATGGAAGGCCCAACGCCAATCTCGGCGCTGATCCACGCAGCGACCATGGTGACTGCGGGTATTTTTATGGTGGCACGTTTCTCGCCGCTGTTTGAACTGTCGAACACGGCACTGTCCTTCATCATCATCATCGGTGCAATCGGTGCCTTGTTTTTGGGTATTCTGGGCATCATACAAAACGATATCAAGCGAGTCGTCGCTTATTCAACGCTGTCGCAACTTGGTTACATGACGGTTGCCTTGGGTGCCTCGGCGTACTCCGTTGCGATCTTCCATTTGATGACGCACGCGTTCTTTAAAGCGTTGCTGTTCTTAGGTGCGGGCTCTGTCATTATGGGCATGCATCACGATCAGGATATCCGCAACATGGGTGGCCTGCGCAAATACATGCCTATTACCTGGATTACGTTCCTGATCGGCACACTTGCCTTGGTTGGTACCCCTTTCTTCTCTGGCTTTTATTCCAAAGAACACATTATCGAAGCGGCCGCCTCAGCGAACGTCTGGGGTGCCTCGTTTGCGAAATACGCAACCTTGATTGGCGTGTTCGTGACGTCTCTCTACTCATTCCGTTTGTACTTTCTGGTGTTCCACGGCAAGGAGCGCTTCGACGTGACTGGCCAGGCGCATGATGCACATGGACATGGCGATCACAGCCACGATGATCATGGACACCATGGTGGCGTGCCCCATGAGTCGCCTTGGGTGGTGACCCTGCCGCTGGTGCTGCTGGCTGTGCCCTCCGTGTTTGTTGGGGCGTGGTTGGTTGACTTCTTATTGTTCGGTTCGTATTTCAAAGGCGCCATTGTGGTGGCCACGCAGCATCCTGCGATG
>JBILHV010000220.1:0-3826 GCA_044350305.1 Burkholderiaceae bacterium | reverse complement strand
AACCAAACGACGACTTTCAGGTTATCCTAAGCGTCCCATCACTCTGTCCCCGGACAATGTCAGATCCTTATCCTGCTGCTGAAGCGCCCAGCCCTTCTGCCAAGTCAAACCGCCCCCGTCTGCTAGATCGCCTGCTTTCCTTAATGCGCCGCGAACCCGAAGATCGGGAAGGTATTGTGACGGTGCTCGACGCCGCACGCGAACGCAACCTCATCGATGCCGATGCCTACTCCATGTTGAAAGGCACCTTGGCTGTTGCCGAGCAAACCGCCATGGACGTGATGGTGCCGCGAGGCCGAATGGACATGCTCGACGTCGAGGAGCCCGTCGCGACGCTCATGCCTGAAATCATTGAGACCGCTCACTCTCGATTCCCCGTATTTGAAGGCAGTCGCGACAACATCATCGGTATTGTGATGACCAAAGACCTGCTGCGTCTGATGGTGACGCCCGAGCTCTCCCTCAAAGACTTTGTACGTCCTGCAATCTTTATCCCCGAGACAAAACGTTTAAACGTTCTTTTGCAAGAATTCAGGCGCAACCGAAATCATTTGGCGATTGTGATTGATGAACATGGCGGCATCACGGGTTTAGTCACGCTTGAGGATGTGCTGGAGCAAATCGTTGGCTCGATTGAAGACGAGTACGATGTCGATGGTGAAAAGACTATTTTTTCCGATGGCATACGCGCTTGGCGTATTCTCGCGACCACCGAAATAGAAACGGTCAATGCGGCACTGAAGACTGATCTTCCTGTGGGCGAATACGATACCGTCGGCGGATGGCTGGCGCACGAACTCGGAAGAATTCCAAAGCGTGGCGACATTCAACAGCACGGCGATTTGCGGTTTGAAGTCATGCGTGCAGATACGCGACGCGCGCTGTGGCTGCGCGTCAGACAACGCGCTGGCGCAGAATCCGGCCGGGTTACCCAACCATCGTGATGCAGGGTTGGCTCAAATGGCGCCTAGCCTTTGGGCTACTCGCTGCGGGTGCATTGCAATCCCTCACCTACGCACCTGACCCGCTTCCTGGTTGGTCCTTAAGCCTGGTCCAGCTAATCACCATGGCAATACTGGTCGGCTGCATCTGGCGCGCGCCAAGCCCATTATTCGCCGCGCGTCGCGCTTGGCTCTTTGGCCTTGCACATTTTGCGATCGGTCTTTACTGGCTCACCATCAGCATGCATGTCTATGGCTTGATGCCCTTGCCTCTCGCGATTGCGGCGCTGCTCGCACTGAGCGGTTACCTCTCGCTCTTTATCGCTCTGGCCGCTTGGCTGACACACCGCTTTAGCCTGGACCCGACCCGCGCACCGCACACGGTCGGACAACCTATTCAGGCGGCACTCGTTTGGGCCGCGGCATGGACACTAAGCGAGTGGCTGCGCGCAACTTTATTTACAGGCTTTCCCTGGTTAAGTAGTGGCTATGCGCACATAGACAGCTGGTTTGCACCCTGGGCAAGCATCTTGGGTGTGTACGGCGTGTCTTTCCTGACGGCTTTTGCCGCTGCAGCGATCGCAGGTCTGGTGATGGCGAATCCGCAAAGACGCGGTGCGGCTCAGGCGCAACATGCGGTGACCGGGGTCATCGCACTCCTGATCAGTTTGAGCGGCTGGGGCCTTGGTCAAATCGATTGGACCCGCCCTGCTGGTGCGCCCATCGCCTTGCGCTTAGTACAAGGCAACGTCGAACAAGGTCTTAAATTTACGCCATCTCATTTACAAGACGTGATCGCTCAGCATATTAGGCTCGCTCAAACACCAACGCCTGAGGGTAGCCCTGCACCTGCCGCTATTCTTTTGCCCGAGACGGTACTGGCCGTGTTTCAGCATCAACTCGCCCCCTCGGTCTGGCAAGCTTGGATCGACATCGCAAACAAACAATCCGCGACTTTGCTGATGGGCAGTGCACTATTTAACCCGTCGGATCACAGCTATACCAACAGCGTGCTCGGGATCACCGCAGACAGCACGCTTGAACAAATTCAACGCGCCTCGACTGGCTTACGCTATGACAAACATCACCTCGTTCCCTTCGGTGAGTTCATCCCCTTCGGTTTTCGCTGGTTCGTCGACTTAATGTCGATTCCGATGGGCGACTTCCATCGTGGTGCCAACCCTCAGCCTCCGTTTGTGATTAAAGATCAACGCATTGCCGCGAACATTTGCTATGAGGATATCTTTGGTCAAGAGCTGGCTAGCACGCTTCAGAGCACGACCGACGCCTCTTCGCCCCCGAGCGGGGCAACGATTCTGGCTAACTTCAGCAACCTTGGTTGGTTTGGAAACTCGTGGGCGCTGCGTCAGCATTGGCAAATGGCACGCATGCGCTCGATCGAGACCTCCCGCCCGATGGTGCGCGCAACGAACACCGGCACCACCGGCGCGATCAACCAGCAAGGCCAAGTGATCGCAGCCTTACCCGCCCATCGTGCAGGGGTGCTCGATGTCAGTGTCCAGGGCCAACAGGGAATGACTGTCTTCGCGCGCGCTGGCGACTGGACGATCTTGTTGTGTTCAATCCTCATCCTTGGCAGTGCCGCCGTGATGCGGTCGGGTCGCCCCGCACGCTCACGCAAAGACGTATGAGCGCTGTACATGTAGAAGTCCTTGACCGTATGCTTGGCATTGACGCTAAGCTTTGGGATGGACTCGTACAGCAAGCGGGTGGCTCCGTCTTAAGCAGCCACGCCTTTTTAAGCGCTTTCGAAGAGTCGGAAAGCGTGTCCATCGAGACGGGCTGGCAGGCAAAACATCTTATTTTGCGTGACGAGATGGGCGAACTCATCGCCGCGATGCCTCTCTACGCCAAAAGCCACTCCTATGGCGAGTTTGTCTTTGACTGGGCTTGGGCAGAAGCTTACGAACGCCACGGCTTGAAGTACTACCCAAAGTGGCTCTGCGCGATTCCCTTTACGCCCGTGCCTGGTGCACGGATGCTCTGTGCCCCCGCGCATCGAACCTTGGCCGCTCAAGCGCTTGTGCAATGGGCTAGGCAGAGCAAGCTGTCCTCCCTGCATGTGCTCTACACCTCTGAAGCAGACCAAGACGCGCTTTGTTCGGCTGGATGCATGCCTCGTACCCATACCCAGTTTCATTGGACAAACAAGGGCTGGCAACACTTCGACGACTTCCTGGGCAGTCTGACCCAGAGCAAACGTAAAAAAATTCGGGCCGAGCGTCGCAAAGTAAAGGACGTTGGAATCACCACACGCGTGTTAACCGGTGCAGCAATCCAGCCATCAGACTGGGATTTTTTCTACCAGTGTTATGCAAACACCTACGCGCAACGAGGCAATCCCCCCTACCTCACCCGTGCGTTTTTTTCTAAGATTGGGCAGACACTCTCCAGCCATTGCGTGTTGGCATTCGCTTATCGGAATGATCAGCCGATCGCGGCATCGCTACTCTGGCTCGATACCGTTGACGGGCAACGTAAGCTCTATGGACGTTACTGGGGTGCGCTCGAGCACGTTGACTGCCTGCACTTTGAACTAGCGTACTACACCCCACTTGAATGGGCACTCTCCCACAACATCGCGGTGATCGAAGGAGGCGCCCAGGGCGCCCACAAACTTGCGCGTGGCTTCGAACCTGTGCAGACGCAATCGGCGCATTGGCTGGCGCACCCAGGATTTGCCGATGCCGTTGAAAAATTCCTCGAGCAAGAGCGCGCAGGGGTTTGCCAGTACCTAGGCGCCCTAAAATCGCCTTTCCGAGACGAAATCGGCGACTGATCAAGGTGTTACGAGCGGGTCCGGACTTGCGTTAGAGGCAAAATTTGTGCATAATCCCGTTTCTTCGCTATCGACACACTGCGGG
>JBILHV010000273.1:0-3302 GCA_044350305.1 Burkholderiaceae bacterium | reverse complement strand
CGATATACGAACGCGCGGATCGAGCAAGGAGTAGAGGATGTCGACGACAAGGTTAATGATGATGTACATGCAAACAACCACTAAAAGGTAAGCCACCACAATCGGTCTGTCGAGCTGAAAGATAGAGTCGATGACGAGTTTGCCCATTCCGGGCCACGCAAAAATCGTCTCTGTCACAATCGCGTAAGCAATCACGGAGCCAAGCTCTAACCCAATGACGGTGACTAAAGGAATAAGAATATTTTTCAGGAGATGGACCCCGATCACACGAGAGGTTCTCAAGCCTTTCGCTCGAGCAAACTTAATGTAATCAAGCAGGCTTTGTTCGCGTGTCTGTGCGCGTGTGAGTCGAATAATCAGCGCGAGTTTCAATAGGGCCAAATTTAAAGCAGGGAGTAAGGCGTATTTCAAGCCTTCGAGACTAAAAATAGAAAGCTGAAGGCCGAAAATATCTTCGGTAGGACCGCGTCCCGTTGAAGGTAGCCATCCGAGCGTTACCGCAAATAACAAGATCAGTAATAAACCCACCCAAAAAGTGGGTAACGAGAAACACACGATGGACCCTGTCATGATACCGCGGGATATGAAAGAGTTCGGCCTAAGCCCCGCATAGAGTCCAAGAGGAATGCCCAGCACGATCGATATCAGCATTGCCAAGACGGCAAGCTCCATCGTGGCTGGCATACGTTCGAAAATAACATCGAGTGCAGGACGCGCGTAGACAAAGGATTTGCCTAGGTTGCCCGTTACCGCCCCTTTGAGAAACGTCAGGTATTGCTCAACCAGAGGTTTGTCTAGTCCCAGGGCGACGCGTGCACGGTCTCTTTCAATCTGATCTGCTTCGGGGTGGACGAGTATCTCGATGGGGTCCCCAACGAGATACAAGCCTCCAAAGACCAAAATTGATGTGATAAACAGAACAAATACGGCTTGAGCCAAACGACGAATTACGAAAGCTGTCACGGATCAATGCCTTTTCTTGATAATAGGTACAAGCTCAAACGACTTGTTGATTACTTGCCGGCGAGCTTGGCATCTTGGGCCAACGTATATTGATCGGCGCGTCCCGTGTAGTTGATCCCTTTGCGCGTTGCCCAGGTGCTGACCTCGTAATGCAATGGAATGAGTCCCATGAGCTCAATGGCTTTTTCACTTGCAAGCGCCAGTGCAGCGTCGCGTTGCTTATCATCAATAATCACAACAGCTTTGGCGATGAGCGCATCAAGTTCTGGGCTAGAAAAACGGCCCCGGTTGGCAGCGCCCATACCCGCTTTCGCGTCATAGGTAGCTAAAAGTGATCGCAAGGGTGATGAGGTGTCGCCCGAGGCGGCTCCCCAGCCCGCTAGGATAAACGAGAACTCCTGTTTACTTGCCCGCGTAAAAAATATATTGGAAGGCATGGTGTCAACTTTCGTTGGGATACCATTACGAGAGAGAAACTGGGCAACCGCTTGTGCAGTCGCACCGTCGTTAATGTAGCGATTGTTGGGTGAGTGCAGGGTTATGCCGAATCCATTGGGGAAGCCGGCCTCTGCCATCAGCTTCTTCGCTCCTGCAGGGTCATAAGCATCGGGCTTGAGCTTTTTACTCGTTCCAAAAAACGACTCGTCGAGCAACTGGCCCGCCGCAATCGCTTGCCCTTCCATGACGCGCGACACAATGGCATTGCGATCGATCATCTTGCTGATCGCACGACGTACACGCGCATCACGAAGGGGATTGGCTTCGAGCGGCTTGCCATCGGCCATGGTCACAAAAGGCGAGTTCTTCTCGCGATTGCTGTCTAGATGCAGGTAGATCATGCGGTTTGATACGGCATTAGAAACAGTGACCCGAGCATCTTTGCTGAGTTTTGCTGCGTCAGCGGTCGGTACACCTTCAATCATGTGCACATCGCCGGAAAGCAGCGCCGCAACACGTGCAGGCGCGCTGGTAATGATGCGAAAAGTGACCTTGTCCCAGCTCTGTTGGGCGTCGTAATAATCTTTATTGCGTACCAAAATGATTCGATCACCGGAGACATACTCTTGAAAGCGGAACGGACCGGTTCCAATCATTGCTTTGCCAGAGTTGAAGTCCTCAGTTTTTGCAGTCTCGGCCACTGACTTAGGAATAATCGCGACGGAAACCATGTCCGAGGGCAATAATGGATAGGTGGTGGCGGTTGTGAAACGAATGGTGTGCGGGTCTACTATCTTGACCTCTTTAATCGCTCGAACAAACACCGCAAACGAGGCAGGGCTGTTGGGCACGTTAGGAATACGCTTAATGGTGGCCGCTACATCTTCTGCAGTGAAGGGCTCGCCGTTGTGCCACTTGACGCCTTTACGCAGTTTAAATTCCCATTCGGTATCCGATAAGGCTTTCCATGACTCTGCGAGTCCTGGGTAGGTTTTAAGGCTTGCGTCGGCTTTGACCAGCGTTTCAAACACGTGCGCGGCCATTGCATTGTTGGGTGACAGATTATGGAAATGGGGATCAACCGTTGTGACCGGAGTCGACAAGGCGATGGTCAGGTCTTTGGTCTGAGCCAATGTCGTTGTGCTCCAACCGGCGAGTGTGAGCGATCCCGTCAGCGCTAAACTGAGCAGACCGCGGCGTAAGCCGTTAAACCCGTTTGTGTGTGACTTGACTGTCGTCATGGCGATTTCCTGAATAGATTAAATAACAACGTGAACTATAGCGGCTGCACTGCGCTGTTACAAGCGATATGACCAATGGTTTGCCCGAGGGCGCAGAGGACGTCCCCGGCGATTTAGCGGCGCAATATTATGCGCAGCGCGCGAGTGCTGGTCTGATCATTTCCGAGGCAGCGCAAATCTCTGCGCAAGGCAAGGGATACCCAGGCACACCAGGTATCTACTCTGATGCTCAGGTTGCCGGATGGCAGAAAGTGACCAAGGCTGTGCATGCCGAGGGTTTACCCGTAGCCCCTTCTGCAGTGGCGCCTCTCGGTAAGCTTTATACCGCAAGCCAAGGCCGCCGGATTCGATGGGGTCGAAGTGCATGGCGCGAATGGTTATCTGCTTGACCAGTTTTTGCACGACGGATCAAACAAACGTATGGATCAATATGGTGGTCCCATCGAAAATAGAGCGCGTTTACTGTTAGAGGTGATGCAAGCGGTCGCTGCGGTGTGGTCGACTGATCGTATCGGTATTCGTCTATCACCCTACGGTACGTGGTGTGTTACTTTTTGGTGTAGCAAAGGCGGATTATTAAATAGGTAATCCAACATCAGGCAGGACTAAGGAGACAACGATGAGCAAAAAAATACAGAATTTCATCGCGCGACGTTCTTT
>JBILHV010000219.1:0-3837 GCA_044350305.1 Burkholderiaceae bacterium | reverse complement strand
CATGGAATTCGCTTTCGCCGCCGTGGTGATTTTCCATGCCCTTGTAAAGGGGTAGCAAGTCTTTCCAGCCCCAGCCAAGATTGCCTTGGGCTTCCCAACCGTCGTAATCCGCGCTCTGGCCACGCATATAAATCATGCCGTTGATCGACGAGCATCCGCCCAATACGCGACCACGGGGATAGCCGAGCTCACGACCATTCAGTCCTGGATCAGCCTTCGTGCGATAACACCAGTCGGTACGGGGATTGCCGATGCAATAAAGGTAGCCCACGGGGATGTGAATCCAGTGCCAATCATCCTTGCCTCCGGCCTCAAGCAACAGCACGCGGTTGTTGGGGTTCGCCGACAAGCGATTGGCTAGCACACAGCCTGCCGAACCTGCACCAACGATGACGTAATCAAAGTCGAGTGAATGGGGTGTTGTCATGATGTTGTCTGCTCTTATTTATTTTTTATAAATCGCTTGCATGTAAATATCGCATAAGACTTGCATCCCTGCCTGATCTTCTGCGTCAAACCTTGCAGGAACAGGACTATCCAGATCCCACACACCTATGAGCTGCTCTTGATGAAAAAGAGGAATCACCAGCTCAGACCGTGAGGCCGCATCACAGGCGATATGGCCAGGAAACGCATGGACATCCGCGACACACTGCGCCTGACGGGTTGTCGCAGCCGTGCCACAGACACCTTTATTGAGCGGAATGCGCAAACAAGCGGGTTTGCCTTGAAACGGGCCGAGTACGAGCTCGGTCCCATCATAAAAATAGAAGCCGGCCCAGTTCAGATTACTGAGCGAGTGCATCACGAGCGCCGCCATATTGGCCGCGTTGGCGATGCGATCTGTCTCGCCATCCATTAAGGCGCGCGCCTGCTGGGCAAGATAGCGGTATTGCTCTGTCTTGGACAAGTGCGCCAGCGATGCGGTTGCGAACATGAAGGGAACCGAGGGTGAAGGGTGATGACATGCATTTTAGCGAAGCGCGTTAGTCCACGCGTTTCAACCTGGAGGGCTGATGGCTCGATGAATACGGCGGGGTTGGACAGCTTGCCTGTGGAGGGCCATAATATGGACTAATGTCAGTCCATATTATGAACCATCAAATGACTACGCCGACAGCCGCCATCAAATCAGGCACGCAAGTTGTGCAACGGGTCGCCGCCTTGTTGCGCAGCGTATCAGCACGCAATCGCCTTGGCGCTCGCCTAATTGATCTTTGCACTGAGGTCAATATCGAGCGCCCAACGGCCCACCGAATTTTGCAGGGACTCGTCTCTGAGGGCTTGATTCGTCAGGACGAAACAACCAAGCGATATTTTCTAGGCAGCATGATCTATGAAATGGGACTTGCGGCAAGCCCGCGCACAAATATGCGCGACTTATGTCACGCACATCTCCAGCAAATTGCCCAAACGACCGGCGACACGGTTTTTCTGACGACGCGTGCGGGTTTTGACGGGGTCTGTATTGACCGCGCAGAGGGCGCGTTCCCCATCAAGGTTTTTGTACTGGAAGTTGGGCGCAGACGGCCACTGAATATCGGTGGCGGTGCGTTAGCAATTCTGAGCTTTTTGGACGACAACGAAATCGAACGCATTCTGAGCATCAACAAAGAGCGTTGCGCCGAGAAATTTCCAAACTATTCCGAAGCGGAGGCCCGTAAGGTCATTGCCCGCGCCCGCGCACGTGGTCATGTCATTAGCGATGTGATTGAATTACCCGGCGTGCGCACCATCGCATTCCCGATCTTCGATAAAAACAACCACCCCGTAGCCGCCATCAGCGTGGCCACGCTAAGCCAACGCATGGACAAAGGTCGCAGCGACCTTGCGATTTCTTGTATCACCAAAGCAATCGAGCAAATTCAACCTACGCTTCTGACGATGGAAGACGACGATTGACGTACCCGTACGCCTTATTCGTTCGGCCCTCACCGTGTTTGTCATAAATAATTTTGCCACTGGCGATTTTGTCACCCGCCACGGCTGCGCGCTGCGCGGCAGTCACGCCATACAGTCGTGCATTGTTTTCACCAAAGATTGCGTTCTTGATCGGGCCGTCTGCCGGACCTAGAGGCTTTAAGCCATAACGTTTTTGCAAGTCCTCGGGAATTTCAATGCGACGCAAGGCCTCAATTTGCCACTGCGGTGCCCCCGTCCAGATCGCATCCGTACCCCAGCACACATGGTCTGCGCCAAGCCCCGCGACGAGTTGGCCCATCATCACGGCCGACACGCGCGGATCTGCAATCGTCGATTGCGCGAAAAGCTGACCCACGTCGGCATACACATTGGTCACGCCATGTTTGGCAGGGATTTCAGCCAAGTCTGTTACCCAATCAATACGACCTGTTTTTTCAAACTGTTCCCACGCGTTTGCCGCGCCATTGCCACCACCGTAGCGATAGCCACCGTGATAGATAATGAAATTAAGTTGAGGCCAGTCTTTCGCCGCCTTCGCCACATCATCTACTTTTGAATTGCGCAGTAAATGCGGAAACTGTTTCTCGACCGCGGGCGGAAACAATCCCTTGTGAATACACACATTTTTTAAACCGGCTTTCGCGAATTTTTCATACGCGGGATACACCAGCTTTTCATCGTCAAGCAACCAGGGATGCTTGGAAAGATCTTTGTGGGTGTTGTCGCCAATGGTGTAACCCTTAAAGGAGTCGGGTTTCAAGGTCTCGATTGCACGATCAATTTCATCAAGCCAGCCTGCATACCCAGGCGTGAAGATCGCATGCGCATAGGCACGCTTGGCACCGGCAATCCCATTAATCGTTGCGCGCGCATTGGCTTTCATGTCGTTCGTTAAAAACCAATCGCCCGGCTTCTCGGACGGCGCACCGCTAATGCACGCGATCTTTGTATCGCTATCAAGATAGATTTCTTTCAGATAGTTTGCAAACTTTAAATCTTCAAGTGTTTGTGGCTTACCGACGAGGGCAGGATTCCATCCTGCTTTACCCACGGCTTCTCGACTCCGCACAAAGCCTGCAAGACTTGTATCGTCGCGCAGAAAGTGCGTGTGCATGTCCATGATGAACTGCCCAGAGAGGCTGCGCGCACGATCCGCTGCCAGTTCTGGGGTCGCGGCTTCTGCCTGAGACACGCCAAAAATCGGACCATACGTTTCGTTCATCGCCACGAAGGCAGCGGCCATTCCAGAGGCAGTCTTGAAAAACTTCCGACGCGTGAGGCCTTGATGCTTTGACAGTTCGGCACCAAGTTGTTTGACGCGGAATTCATATTCTTTTTGCTTTTGCGTCTGCGGGCCAGGAGAGAACTCATCGCTAGACACGGACTGTACAGGAATCGGTGCGGGGTAAATGGAGGACTCGGCAGGCATCAATGCCGCGAGTTCTTCAGGACTCAACATGCTCATCAGATTTGCTCCTGGAACGTTGTTTTAACCAAGTCACAACACTTAAGCCGGCCATCCGGCCACTCGCCAACACGCCATTAAGCAAGTACCCACCTGTCGGGGCTTCCCAGTCGAGCATCTCACCTGCGACGAATATACCGGGACGATCAATCAGCATCAAGCCCGCCGTCAGGCCTTCAAACATCACGCCACCGGCGGTGCTGATCGCCTCATCCAGGGGTCGGCACGCATGCAGGGTGATGGGTAGGGCTTTGATTCCGGTGGCAAGTGCCGACGGATGGTCGAATGCTTCAGCAGGCAAGCATTCACGCAACAGGGTGGCCTTGACCCCCTGAATGCCGAGTCGAGACCGCAAGTGCGACGACAGGGAACGCGTTCCGCGACCCCGCAAGGCTTCCTCAAATACTTTTTCAGCGCTGTGATCAGGCAAGAGATCAATATAGAGAGTC
>JBILHV010000218.1:0-3838 GCA_044350305.1 Burkholderiaceae bacterium | reverse complement strand
AGTTTGCTGGCTACGGTTTTAACAAGTCACACTCTGCTGCCTATGCGTTGATCGCCTATCAAACGGCTTGGCTCAAGGCGCATCATCCTGCCGAGTTTTTCGCGGCGACCTTGTCATCAGATATGGATGACACCGGAAAAGTACAAATTTTTTGGCGAGATTGCCTCGCAAATGGCCTTGTTGTCCTGCCTCCGGATGTGAACGCCTCCGGTTATCGTTTTGAGCCGGTAGCCGATGCGCACAGCGCTAAAGGTGCACCGCCTCGGACGATTCGCTATGGAATGGGGGCGGTAAAAGGGACCGGGCAAGCGGCTGTCGAAGAAATTCTTCGCGTGCGACAAGAGGCACCTTTCACCTCGTTGTCTGATTTCTGTCAGCGTGTCGATCGTCATACCGTTAATCGTCGCAGTGTGGAAGCGTTGATACGTGCCGGGGCGTTTGATCAGATTGAGCCCAATCGTGCAGCATTAATCCACTCGCTTGGCACGGCATTAGAAGCAGCCGAGCAATTTAGTCGCAGCGCGAATCAAGTCTCGTTATTTGGCGATGATAGTCACGAGGTGGTGGCCACAGAGCTTTCTCAGTGTCCGCCTTGGGATTTGCGCGCGCGCTTAACAGAAGAAAAAATTGCCTTAGGCTATTTCTTTAGTGGACATTTGTTCGACGCTTGGCGCGAAGAAGTGCGTCACTTTGTGAGCAAGCCCCTGTCGCGCATTGAGCCCTCGCGCGATCCTCAGTGGGTGGCAGGTGTGATCGCCAGTACGCGCACGATGCTGGGCCGCCGTGGCAAGATGCTCTTTGTGATGTTGGATGATGGCACGGCGCAAGTAGAGGTCGCCGTGTACTCTGAACTGATCGAGCAGCATCGAAATCGCTTGCGTGATGATCAGTTGTTGATCCTGCAGGTCAAAGTAAGTAATGACGAATACTCAGGCGGCATGCGTGTGGCGGCAGAGCATATTTACGATCTTCAGCTCGCACGTGAGGCACGTGCCAAATCGCTGCGAATCCGCTTGAATGGTAATGCTGATGCGGCCATGCTCAAGCGTGTGTTGAACCCCTTCCGTGCTTCGCCAGAAAACGGTTTTGCAGGGACTCCCGTTGAAGTTATCTATGAGAATGCCCGCGCAAGTTGTACCTTACGGCTAGGCGACGGTTGGCGGGTGCGTTTGTCTGATACGCTTGTAGAGCAACTAACCACCTGGACCTCGGCGTCGGATGTGGAAGTCACCTATTGATGAGCGCTAGGCCCTTACGTATTGTCCACTCAGAGGCTGCGACCAGTTTCGGCGGGCAAGAGAACCGTATCTTTAAAGAAATGGTCGCGATGCGGGAGCAAGGTCACTACCTAGAGGCGATTTGTCAACCCGATGCGCAATTAGTGACCCGGTTGCGCGAAGCCGGATTTGTGGTGCATACCTTAGCGATGGATGGTGCTGTCAATATCGCCCGAGGCATTTTCACCATTAAACGTATTTTGCAGCAGGGCAAGTTTGATGTGCTCAATACGCATAGCCGACAAGACACGATTATTGCTGCGCCGGCCGGTCGCCTAGCCGGCACCCCTTTGATCGTACGCACGCGTCACTTGTCTAGCAAAATTAATTCGTTACTTTCGTACACATGGTTCCCTCATCGCATTACGACTGTGAGTGAATTCGTCAGAAGGCAGTTGCTCGCAAAAGGTGTGCCACCCTCCCACATTGAGACCATCTATAGCCCGATTCTGTTAGCGCCAATGCCGACATCCTCCACGTTGCGTGATGAGCTGGGCCTGAAGGATTCAGACATTGTTGTTGGGTGCGTCGCGGTCATGCGACCAAAAAAAGGACATGACATTCTGCTCGATGCGATCGCGCCACTGCTGAAGTCTCGCAACAATTTACATTTGGTCTTGGTCGGAGCAGGGTCCCCCACCTACGAGCGTGTTGTTCAACGTGTTGCAGAGCTCGGCATTGCAGGTCAGACCCACTTAATGGGGGCACGCAGAGATGTGCCGAACCTTTTGGCTGGCATGGACCTCTTTTGTTTGGCCACCCAAGAAGAAGCGAGTGGTACAGTCTTTGTCGAGGCTGCCGCGCAAGAGCTTGCCGTGATTGGGACGAACGTAGGCGGCGTCGCGGAAATGCTCGTTGATGGTGTCACCGGGATCTTAGTGGCGAAAGATGATGTGATAGGTTTTCGTCAGGCAATCGAACGTTTAGTCGTTGATCCAGAATTACGTCGTCAATTAGGACACGCGGGTTACGCCCGCGTGCGTACTGAAAGTATTTTTGATACACACACGCTTTCTCAGAACACTGAACGTGTCTATCGCCGATGGTTAGCAGAGTTAGCGCCCCGAGTATATGCATAGCAACATAAAAAAAATGAAAACTGCGCATTGTGTTCCGGTGTTGATGTACCACCACGTTTCTCCAGAAGTGGGGGCCATCACGGTCTCGCCCAGAAATTTCGAGCGCCAAATGAAAGGCTTGGTGGATGCGGGTTACACGACACTTACCTGTGATGAATTCGCTGATTTTCTAGCCGGGAAGCCTACGCCGCCTAAGTCGGTGCTGTTGACATTTGATGATGGCTACTTGGATAACTGGGTGTATGCGCATCCGATTCTTAAAAAATATGGCTTGCGTGCCGCGATGTTTGTGGTGACGGGGCTAATCGGCGATGGCCCGGCTCGGCCATGCGCGGAGGATGACGGCGCCAGGTTGCCGCGCTTGCCCAGCCATCTAGAGTGCCGAGCATTGTGGGCAGTGGGCTCGACAGACTCTGCCATGTTGCGTTGGAGTGAGATGCAGGCGATGCGTGAGGCAGGCACCTTTGAGTTTCATTGCCACACGCATACGCATACCCGCTGGGATCAGGTATCGAAAACGCGAGAGGAATGCTTGACGCATATGCGCGAGGAGTTTGAGTCTTCCCGTGCTTTATTGAAACAACACCTTGGTGAGGTGTCACAGCATTTCTGTTGGCCGCAAGGATATTTTGCGAATGACTACGTTAGTCTTGCTCAAGAATTTGGCTTTCGTTACCTATACACAACGCAAGCGTACGGACAGAATCTTTGCACATCGAACCCCGCGAACGTTTACCGCTTCTCCGTGAAAAATAAAGGGCCATTATGGTTCCTTCAGCGCGTCTGGACCTCCTCCCACCCCTTGGTTGGGCCACTCTACAATAAATGGCGATTATGGAAACGCAAGCTTCGAGCCTAGGTTTGGGTCTGTCGGTGATCATCATCACCAAAAACGAGGCTACGCATATTGCCGAATGCCTCGCGTCGGTGTCTTTCGCCGATGAGATCATCGTCGTGGACTCCGGCAGCACCGATGGCACGGTTGAGCTCGCACGCAAATTTGGCGCGCTCGTGCGCCAGTTCCCTGATTGGCCCGGTTTTGGACCCCAAAAGAATCGTGCCTTGGCGCTAGCGACCAAGGATTGGGTGTTCTCCATTGATGCAGACGAGCGTCTCACGCCCGCGTTGCGCGAAGAAATCATTGCAACCCTTCGGGCACCGCGGAGCAGTGGCTACGCAGTCCCTCGCTTGTCTGAGTTCTGTGGCAAACCGATTCGGCACAGTGGTTGGTGGCCAGATCTAGTTCTAAGACTTTTTCGGCGCCAGTCAGGAAAATTTACGGATGTACTCGTACACGAGAGAGTGGAACTGGTTGATGGCAAAGCGGGCCGATTGCACGCACATCTTTTGCACTATCCGTTCCCGACGCTTGATTCCTTGATTGAGAAGATCAATCGCTATTCTGGCGATGCGGCAAACATGATGTTTGCCGAGGGTAAGCGGGCAGGACTGCCAATGATCGTCATCCACAGTATGTGGACT
>JBILHV010000217.1:0-3878 GCA_044350305.1 Burkholderiaceae bacterium | reverse complement strand
CGTGCCTTGACTTCGGCGGCTAGGCTTTCAGGATACAGCGCCCCAACGTCCTTATTAATATTGAAGCCATTCGGTGAAACGCCAATGGCGTGCACCTCCGCGCCGAGCTCCTTAAACACATGCGGCGCGATGTGGTAAGCGGCGCCGTTCGCTGCATCGACGACAAGTTTTAAGCCGTCTAGATCGAGATCCGAAGGAAAGGTGCTTTTGCAAAACTCAATGTATCTACCGGGTGCATCATCAATGCGACGGGCACGACCAAGTTTGTCAGAGGTGACACAACCTAGGGGCTCTTCCAATGCCGCTTCGATTGCTGCCTCCGTTTCGTCGGGCAGTTTCATCCCGTTCGAGGCAAAAAACTTAATGCCATTATCCTGATAAGCGTTATGAGAGGCGCTGATCACAATGCCTGCAACCAACCGCCACGTGCGCGTCAAGTAAGCAACCGCAGGGGTCGGAAGGGGCCCTGCAAGCAACACCTCAACGCCCGCCGCAGCAAACCCAGCCTCCAGCGCGGACTCCAGCATATAGCCACTGATACGCGTGTCTTTGCCAATCAGCACGGTCGGCCGACCGCGGCGCCGCGAATGTTCTTTCGCTAACACCATGCCAGCGGCATACCCAAGGCGCAAGGCAAAAGCGGCGTTGATTACCTCGCCACCCACTTCGCCACGCACGCCATCGGTGCCAAAATACTTACGTTGTGTCATCACAAATTCCCTGGATTCTTTACCGACTGCCAAACCATAAGTGCATCGCGGGTTTCCGCTACATCATGCACACGCAGCACTTTCGCCCCATGCGCAACACCTGCCAGCGCAGCGGCCAGGCTCGCCGCCAAACGTTTATCGACTGTCTGACCCGTTACGGTCCCCAGCATGGATTTACGCGATGCGCCAAAAACAACAGGATAACCGCTTGAGGCAATAGTCTCCAACTCGGCGATTAATTGATAGTTTTGAGCAAGCGTTTTCCCAAACCCTAGACCCGGATCGATACTAATCCGGGAGCGGTCTACGCCTGACTCCTGCAACGTATGCGCCTGATGCAATAAAGCTTGATGGACCTCACGCACGACGTCGTCATAGTGCGGGTTTTGTTGCATCGTACGTGGCTCACCCTGCATATGCATCACACACACACCGCAATTAGGATGCTGCGCGACGACGGCGCGCGCTTGTGCAGTGCGCATACCCGTCACATCATTGATCATGTCAGCGCCCTCTGCGAGGGCCGCGCGCATGACCTCGGCTTTACACGTGTCGATGGAAATAGCGGCGCCGCTGTCTTTTACCGCGTCCAGAATCGGCATAATCCGAGCCAGTTCGATTTCTAACGTGACCGGCGCAGCGCCGGGACGCGTCGACTCACCGCCGATATCGAGGATATGCGCGCCTTGAGCGATCAGCTGTCGCGCATGTGCAATGGCGGTGTCTGTTTGATCATGCTGCCCCCCGTCGGAAAACGAATCCGGGGTGACGTTTACGATCCCCATAAGAATCGGGCGCTCGAGATTGAACTCAAAGCGCCCGCAAGTCCAACGTCCAGCCATCGAACTTGGCACCGTCAGACTTAGACCACCGCAGCAGGATCAGTCGTGCCCGGTGCGGTTCCACTTGGCGGCGTACCGGTCGAGTCCATGGGTACATCAGGGACTTTCGGGGCACGAGGGGGACGGCCTTCGATGATGTCGTTGATCTGATCCGCGTCAATGGTTTCCCATTCAAGCAAGGTTTTCGCCATCACTTCAACTTTTTCGCGATTGTTTTCAAGAATCGCGCGGGCCACTGCATATTGCTCGTCGATGATCTTGCGAATCTGTCGATCGACTTTTTGCATCGTATCTTCGGACATGTGCGTGGTTTTAGTCACGCTACGGCCCAAGAATACCTCGCCCTCATTTTCCGCATACACCATGGGGCCGAGCTCTTCAGACATCCCGTAACGCGTCACCATGTCACGCGCCATCGCCGTGGCACGTTCGAAATCGTTCGAGGCGCCTGTCGTCATTTGATGCATGAACAATTCCTCGGCGATACGACCACCAAACAACACGGCGATCGTGCACAACATCCGCTCTTTGTCCATGCTGTAACGGTCACCCTCAGGCAACTGCATCGTGACACCAAGCGCACGCCCACGAGGAATGATCGTGACCTTGTGCACCGGATCGGTCTTGGGCAGCATCCGTGCGACCACAGCGTGACCGGACTCGTGGTAGGCCGTATTGCGGCGCTCTTCTTCGGGCATGACTAAGGAACGCCGCTCAGCGCCCATCATGATTTTGTCTTTGGCTTTTTCAAAGTCGGACATGTCGACGGTGCGCCCATTGCGACGCGCCGCAAACAAGGCAGACTCGTTGACTAGGTTGGCCAGATCCGCGCCAGAAAATCCGGGGCAACCGCGCGCCAACACGTGTGCGTCCACATTCTGTGCCAACGGCACTTTGCGCATGTGAACCTTGAGAATTTGTTCGCGACCACGAATGTCCGGGAGCGGCACGACCACTTGGCGGTCAAAACGACCTGGACGCAACAAAGCAGGATCCAACACGTCGGGACGGTTGGTCGCGGCGATCACAATGACACCGACCCCAGACTCAAAGCCATCCATCTCGACCAGCAACTGGTTCAGCGTCTGTTCGCGCTCATCGTTACCACCACCGAGACCTGCGCCACGCTGACGGCCCACCGCATCGATTTCATCGATAAAAATGATGCAAGGCGACTGCTTTTTCGCGTTTTCGAACATGTCGCGCACGCGCGCTGCACCAACACCGACAAACATCTCAACAAAGTCAGAGCCAGAGATACTGAAGAAGGGGACTTTGGCTTCACCAGCGATGGCTTTGGCCAGCAGTGTTTTACCTGTGCCGGGCGAGCCCACCATCAACACGCCACGGGGAATGTGTCCGCCAAGCTTTTGAAATTTGGAAGGATCGCGCAAGAAATCGACCAGTTCCTGCACATCTTCTTTGGCTTCGTCGCAACCCGCAACGTCAGCAAAAGTCACGAGGTTGGTGCTCTCATCAAGCATCTTGGCGCGGGACTTACCAAAACTAAACGCACCGCCCTTACCGCCACCCTGCATCTGACGCATGAAAAACACCCAGACACCGATCAGCAACAACATCGGAAACCAGGAAACGAAAATACTCATTAAGAAGGACGGCTCTTCCCGCGCCTTGCCCGAGACTTGGACACCCGCCTTCATGAGGTCAGAGACCATCCACAGATCTCCCGGGGAGGTCAGCGTATAGGAACGACCGGAATCAGGCGTTACGTGTAGCACGTCGGTTTGGACATCGACTCTTCGAATCTTTCCGGAGCGGGCATCATCCATGAACTGGGTGTAGCTCACCGAGTCCTGAGAGGGTGCGCGGGTGTCGAACTGTTTAAACACAGTGAACAACACAAGCGCAATCACCATCCAGACCGCAACTTTCGAAAAAGAATTATTCAAGGCCGATCTCCAGCTTGTATCTGACACGCGGTGACTTCTTTTGGCCTAAAGGAACCACCGCAAAATTATCCACATTTCATTTTACCCCGTTTCAACCTCGCCATTCGTACCAATGCCGGGTGACGTGAAGGGGTATAAGGGCTTGAAAAACAAAATAAAAACTCCCTGGCGCCGGCCCAATTATTGGGCGCTAAGCCTTTCGACCTTTCGCGACCAAAAAGGTTTCAGAAGATCGATCACGGGACGCCTTAGGCTTGCGCTCGACTACCCGCTTAAAATGGCGTTTAAAACTTTCCACGATTTGGGAAAACCCACTCCCGTGAAAGGCTTTGACGATCAACGTTCCCTCAGGTTTGAGGTGCATCAGCGAAAATTCAAGGGCTAAATCGCAAACTTGTTGAATTCTGGCCGAATCG
>JBILHV010000216.1:0-3883 GCA_044350305.1 Burkholderiaceae bacterium | reverse complement strand
CAACCTTACTCAACACCTTAGTGCCACTTGCGCTGGCCGCAACACAAACACACTCGATTGCACTCGGCGCGGGCCGACACACCACCACAAGCACGAAGCTCTATCACTTGCCTGGTCAAGGTGGAGATTTAATTGACTCACCTGGGTTTCAAGGCTTTGGGCTTCTGCACCTGAGCCGTGAAGACATCGAGCGTGGATTTCCTGAATTCACCGAGCATATTGCACAATGCAGGTTTTATAACTGCACGCATCAACACGAACCAGGTTGTGGCGTGCTCGCGGCACTTGCTCGACAGGAAATCGATGCCGCACGACACGCCCTGTATGTTCGTCTGTTAGACGCTAAAACTGCGCATGAGAGCTATTAGCTTTCTGTAATGCGAGTCGTTGTTTCAAACTACGTTTGCGCCGCAGCCGCTTCCGATAAGATCTGACACATCCCCAACAACATGGCTGCCGTCGCGCCCCAAATAAAAAATTGATTCCAGGGCACCGAGTAGTATTGTCGTAAGGCGCCATCAGCGAGCTTGACCTGATGAAACCGATAGTTTGCCGTGTTAGTCAGAAAGCGCAGAGGCACTTCAAAAACTTCTGCCACTTCAAACGCATCAGGACTGAGCGTAAAACCCGGCTGCACCAGGGCGGTTACTGGACTGACAGAGAAGCCGGTCCCCGTGATGTAGCGTGGCAACCCACCCAAACACTCAACAAACGTTCGCGATAAGCCCGTCTCTTCCTCGGTCTCACGTAAGGCCGTTGCACGCACATCAATGTCGCTTGCCTCAACGCGCCCGCCAGGAAAACTGATTTGTCCGGCATGATCATTCAAATGCGCTGTGCGCTGCGTCAGCAGGACCGTCATGCCATCGGGGCGCATCACAATCGGCACAAGCACGGCTGCCTCAACGGGCGTGCCTTCACGACCCGGTGCTCTGCGCAGAGACTCGTCGGGAATATTTAAAGGTCGCTGGATGGAGCCAGCTAATACCTGCTTAATCCATGCGGGGGTGAGAAGCTTTTCGGGTACAGACCCGAACGGCAGCTCCGATGGCACCCAAGGTTGAGTCATCGGATCAAACGAAGGGCGCACCGGTGCACGTCGTGGACGTATTGCGTCAGGTTTGTCAGCGGCCATAAGCGCCTATTGAGCGTAAGGGTAAGACTGGAAAATTAAAAAGCACCCGAAGGTGCTTTTTAATTTGTGTTGCAGTATTAGGCTGCAACCGTTTTACGGACAAGCTTCTCTTTAATACGAGCCGACTTGCCAGAGCGATCACGCAGGTAGTAAAGCTTGGCGCGGCGTACGTCGCCACGACGCTTGACTTCAATACTTGCGATTTGCGGTGAGTACAGTTGGAATGTACGCTCGACTGCTTCGCCAGAAGAAATTTTGCGAACAGTGAACGCTGAATTCAAACCACGATTACGACGTGCGATGACAACGCCTTCGAATGCCTGCGCACGCTTACGTGCGCCTTCGACAACGTTGACGCTCACGATGAGTGTGTCACCAGGTCCGAATTCTGGATGGGGCTTGCCGCCAGTGAGGCGAGCAATTTCTTCTTGCTCAAGAATAGCGATTAGGTTCATTTGAACTCCAAATCATCGTGCTCTCGGTTGATCTTGTTTTGATCGATATTGTGTGGGACCTGACCTATTCAGGTACCGCGACCGGGCAGAGGATGCATTAACAAAGCCGTTGATTCTACAACATATTTTATGTTTCTGCCGGCCCAGACCCGCAACAGCAGACCGAGGCGATCCAAGCTAATCTATGGTCCAAATCACCTTTTATAAAAAAAATACGACACATGAGCGCTTCGGCCCTGTTGTTAGTGATCGCTGCGGCGATTGCCCACGCCGCTTGGAATCTGCTGGCCAAACGTGCTGCTCATGTTGGATCTCCGTTTGTATTTGCCTATGGGCTTTGCTGCACGATTGTCTATGCGCCTTGGGTGGTCTGGATACTCATCTTTGAACAAAACGAGTGGAGCTGGCTCATTGTTGGGTGCATTGTGCTGTCAGGAGTCCTTCACCTGGCCTATAGCCTTTGCCTGCAGCGGGGCTATCAATTAGCAGACCTGTCGGTCGTCTACCCGATTGCCCGGGGTACGGGGCCATTTTTATCGACGATTGGTGCCTTACTTTTTATGCACGAGCCTGCGAGCATCGCAGGCGTGGGCGGTATGCTCTGTGTGGTGCTTGGGGTCATGCTGATCGCCACCCAAGGCCACATTCGCAGGCTGCTGCAGCCTGCAGCGATGGTCGGTGTACGCTGGGGTGCGCTGGTCGGGATATTTATCGCTGGCTATACCCTGGTGGATGCCTATGGCGTCAAAACGCTCGCGATTGCCCCGGTGTTATTTGATTGGGCAACTAGCGTATCACGCACCTTGATTATGCTGCCACATACGGCCCGCCATCCCAAAAAAGCCTGGGAAGCGATGCGTGGGCACTGGCACCTTGCTTGGGCAATCGGCGTATTGTCGCCACTGGGCTATATCTTGGTGTTGTACGCCCTGCGAGATGGAGCCCCAGTTAGTCTGGTGGCCCCTGCCCGCGAAATGTCGATGTTGCTCGTGACCGTGGCTGGCTTATATTTACTACGGGAACCCGTTGGCTGGGGACGCCTAATCGGGTGTTGTAGTATCGCTGCTGGGGTTGTGCTGCTTGCGTCGAGCTAAGTCAGAATACAGTTGCTGAGGACCCAGCGGCGGCTAGAATCCGGCAGCGCTTCCCACCCACATAAACGCAGGGATCATTGCCCCCCAGAAGGCCAGCAGAAAGACATCTGCGACTTTGCTTTTAAGACTTGGGGATTGGCTGTGTGCAGCGACAAAGCTTGGGGAGTAGTTGTGGCGAACTTCGCGAGTCATGGTGGGGCTCCTGAAAGGTTATGCGACGAGTTGTACGCATAAACAGTACTGTACACACATACAGTACTGTTTGCAAACACAGTTTTATGAATTGCGGGGTTTTTGCAACAAGCTGTGCTATTTTTCTGCTGAGACATTCCTTTTTACTACAATCAAACTCAATAAAACTTAGATACACCATGAGCACATTCACCTCGAGTCATGCCCTCTTCCAAGTATTTTCCGATCACGGTATGGATCGTGTTTTTTTAGTACCAGGCGAAAGTTACCTAGGGCTATTAGACGCAGTGGTTGATTTCCCGCAGATCGATGTCGTGACCTGTCGCCATGAAAGCGGTGCGGGCTATATGGCTGTCGCAGACGGTCGCCTCACACGCAAACCTGGTGTGGCACTCGTTAGCCGCGGACCCGGCGCTTCAAACGCCGCCATCGCCGTTCACACAGCGCAACAAGATGCGGTGCCGATGATTTTGATTGTTGGACAGATTGCCGCACGCGACTTACGCCGAGAGGCATTCCAAGAGATCGACTACCAAAAAATGTTCGGCTCGATCGCAAAATGGGTGTTCGAATGTCAAACACCCGAGCAAATCGGCGAGGCTGCGTTCAAAGCTGTGCGCATGGCCACCTCGGGCGTGCCCGGCCCTGTGGTCTTGGTGATCCCTGAAGACATACAGCAGCAGCCTGTTGAAAAACCGGCGCTACATCACCACGCACAGATCTTTGGACTGCCCGATGCCGCGACGATGGCTGAGATCGCCACGCGCTTGAGTCAGGCTAAACGCCCCCTCGCTATTGTGGGCGGTTGCTTCGACTGCCCAGGCGGACGCGAAGCCTTAAGCGCTTTTATTCACCATTGGCAGCTACCGACCATGGTGTCGTTCCGACGTCACGATATCTTCGCCAACGACGATCCTCTTTTCGTTGGGGACTTGGGTCTTTCCAACCCAGCGGCCCAAATGACGACGCTGCAGCAAAGTGACTTCATTTTGGCCTTAGGCACCCGC
>JBILHV010000215.1:0-3887 GCA_044350305.1 Burkholderiaceae bacterium | reverse complement strand
CCACGCGAATGATCTTTAATTCGCAAAGGCGGCGCACTGGGCGCGTCGGCCACTTCACGATCTGACTCTAGCAACGTAAACATCCGGTCTAAATCTGTTAGCGACTGCTTTATTTCCCGATAGATCACACCCAGGAAATTTAACGGGATATAAAGTTGAATCATCAAGGTGTTAACAAGCACCAAGTCTCCGAGCGTCATGGAGCCATTGGAAACACCGAGTGTCGCTCTCCACAGGATCAACACTAAACCAATCGCAATGATGACTTGCTGGCCAACGTTCAACAGCGCAAGAGATTTCTGCGACTTAATCGCTGCCGCTTGATAGCGCAAAAGATTTTCGTCATAGCGCTTCGCTTCAAATGCCTCATTACCAAAGTATTTGACCGTCTCAAAATTCAGTAAGGAGTCGATGGCCTTCTGATTCGCCCGCGAATCCATATCATTCATGGTGCGACGCAGGTGGGTTCGCCACTCTGTCACGATGATTGTGAAAATAATATAGAGAACGAGTGCAGCGAGCGTGATCGACGCAAACCACAGGTCGTAATTCAGTGCAAAGTACCCCAAGACCAAGACGAACTCGATTAAGGTCGGAATGATGCTGTAGAGCGAATACGACACAAGCGATTGAATCGCTCGCGTGCCGCGCTCAATGTCTCGGCTCACGCCTCCTGTCTGACGAGACAAATGAAAGCGCAGCGACAGCGCGTGCAAGTGCTGGAAAACTTCAAGTGCGATTTGACGAACCGCATGTTGTGTGACCCGAGCAAACAACAGTTCGCGCAGTTCTGCAAACAGAGAAGCCGATAAGCGCAGTAGCCCATATCCAGCAACAAGTCCTATTGGGACAACAAGCAACGCGCCAGCCACATTGTGGCGCACGTCGAGCGTATCTACGATTTGCTTGAGCATGACTGGAATGCCCAGATTGGCAAACTTGGCAGCAACCAAGCACCCAATGGCTAATAGAACACGATATTTATAAGCCAGCAGGTAGGGCAACAGGTCACGTATAACGCCCCAATCCCCACGCTGACGCTTGGCCGCAGGTCGATCAGGGTCGTGTACAAACTCGGTCGAACGTCGGGTTGAATGTCTCATGCTTGGATTCTATCGCTGAATACGGGTCCTCCGCGTTAGAATCCCCTAAGCATTTAGTCGCGCCGGCCAACCGGCTTATTCGTCCCTTCGTCAATTCCAACTCCAAAGACCTCTCTCGCGATGACTACTGTCTCCAGCCTCCAAGCAGCAAATCTAAAAAAATCCGCAGATAGCATTCTGCAAACAGCGGTCGCTACCGGAAAAATTCCAGGCGTAGCAGCGGCGGCAACCACGAGCACCGAGGCTTTTTACCAAGGGGGCTTTGGCTTGCGTGCTCAGGGGTTTGCACCGGCCATGGATCTCGATACAGTCATGTGGATTGCGTCGATGACTAAACCACTCGTTGGTACAGCCGCGATGCAACTCGTTGAGCAAGGTAAGTTGGATTTAGATGAACCGGCTGCGCGCGTCGTGCCCGATATTGACCGCATACAAGTGATCGAAAGTTGGGGGGCAGACGGACAGCCTGTTTTACGCAAGCCAACACGGCAAATTACATTACGCCATTTACTTACCCACACAGCCGGCTTTACCTCGGATATATGGAGCGAAAATTCTTCGCGCTACCTCAACCTGCATCAGCTTCCGCGAGCGGGCTCTGGTCAACGTCGTGCCATTGATATCCCCCTGTCTTTTGATCCCGGCGAGCGCTGGGAATACGGGATCAACATCGACTGGGTAGGATTGATGGTGTCCACCGTAACGGGCCTTCGCTTGGGCGAATACATACAGAAACACATCACGGCCCCACTGGGCATGAGCAGTACAGGATTTAAGATCACACCAGACATGCGCGCGCGGTTGGCAAAGGTTCACCAGCGTGACGCTACAAGCGATACGCTGACTGTCCTGCCTTTTGAAGTCCCTCAAGAAACTGAAATTGATCCCGGCGGTGGTGGTATGTATTCCACGGCCAGCGACTATCTGCGCTTTACCCGAATGATTCTGAACCAAGGCAAAGGCAATGGTCATCAGTTGCTCAAACCTGAAACCGTTACGCTGATGTCCAAGAATGCAATGGGGCCGCTACGTGTCTCTATGCTTCATACCGATAACAAGGCAATGTCACTCGATGCCGAGTTTTTTCCAGGCTTGGAAAAAACTTGGGGTCTGACCTTTATGATCAACGAGCAAACAGCACCAACGGGCCGCTCTGCCGGCAGCCTCGCTTGGGCGGGGCTGCCTAACGCTTACTTCTGGATCGATCCAAGCAAAGGCATTGCCGGGGTGATCATGATGCAGATTCTGCCTTTCGTCGATACACACGCCTTGCAATTGTTTACCGACTACGAATCCGCGGTCTACCGCTCACTTTGAGCGATACCATGTTGGCGATCGCTTCTCAATAAACGAAGCGGTACCTTCGGCAGACTCTGGCAGCTGCCGAAGCGCAGAGTGTTCAGTAATCAACGCATCGAACAAGCTGTCGTCAATGAGAGAACCAGCGACTGCAAGCGTGCGCATCTTTGTTGCCGACACAGCGCCAGGCGCATTCATCAACAAACCATCCACAATACGAGCACCAGTCGCCTCAAGGTCCTCAAGCTTACATACCTCGTGCACAAAACCCATGCGCAAAGCAGTCTCAGGACCAAAGCGCTCGCAGGTCAACGCGTACCGTCGCACGTTACGTACACCCATCGCTTGACACAACTGAGGCAGAATAATTCCAGCAATCAGCCCCCAGCGTGCCTCGGTGATCGCAAAGATAGCGTTATCTGCCGCAACGACGATGTCACAGACAGAGGCGATTCCCGTGCCGCCACCAAAACAGCCTCCCTGAATCAGCGCGATCGTTGGCACAGGCACAACATCCAAGCGTCGCACAGCTTCGGCGGTCAGACGAGATACCCGCTCATTCTCTGCTGGGGACTTGACTCCAACCCCAGAGATCCACTCAAGATCTGCGCCCGCCTGAAAATGACGACCATTGCCCCGAATCACCACCGCACGTGCCTCGGGCTTAGGGCCAAGCATATCGAGGGCCTCGTGCAGTCCACTGATAAGATCCTCGTTGTAGGCATTGTTCACTTTCGGCCGGTTTAGTGTGACGGTGACCACGCCGCGCGAATCAATATCGCAAAGTACCGTGCCTTTTCCTAATTCTTTTGACATGAGTCAAACTCCTTTTGTCCGTTTCCATTACCTGAGGGTTTGAAGCAAAGCATACTCCGGGATGTTAAAGTGAATAAAAAATATAGAGACAACCCCTTCAAGAGAGCATGCACCATGACACCTGAAGAACGCTTAGTCGAGCTCGGGATTCAACTGCCGACGCCGCCCGCCCCAATCGCCAACTTTCTGCCTTGGCGCAGAGTCGGGCAACTCCTGTACCTCTCCGGTCAAGGTCCAAGAGACGCTAACGGGAAAATCAGCATCGGTCGACTGGGTCGTGATTGCTCAGTCGAGCGCGCCTACGCCGACGCGCGCTCCGTCGGACTGCAGCTGCTCGCAACGATTCGGGTTGCCGTGGGCTCGCTCAATCATGTGGAGGCCGTGGTCAAACTGCTTGGAATGGTCAATGCCGAGCCAGATTTTGGTGAACATCCGAAAGTCATTAATGGTTGCTCCGACGTTCTCGTTGAAGTGCTAGGAGAGCGCGGCAAACATGCGCGCTCTGCCGTGGGCATGGGCTCACTTCCCAATGGCATGACCGTCGAGGTCGAAGCAATTATCCAGATCGCAGAGGGGCATTGAGCAAACCGTCAGCGGCAGCCTAATGGCTGCACCGCTTCAGTTACTATTTACCTCATCCACAACGTGTTCATTCCGTTAATCGTCATA
>JBILHV010000214.1:0-3894 GCA_044350305.1 Burkholderiaceae bacterium | reverse complement strand
AGTTACCCCTCGCGCTGGATCGCAGCCGCCTTCGGACTGGTCGGTATTGTCATCGGTGCGCGACCAGGCGCCGGCCTGCCATGGATAGGCGTTCTGTTTGGACTTATCACGGCTTGCCTCTTTACTGCTCAACACTTGGTGTCGCGCATGCTCGCCCGAGACAACGCCTTGACCACGTCATTACTGAGCGGCGCCTTCGGTGCAGTGATACTGACCTTGGCCATGCCTTTCGTCTTGCCCGAAGCCTGGACGGTGATTTCAGCGTTGTCCTGGCCCATGTGGGGGCTCATTTTTCTAGGAGGCGTGTGCGGCGGAATGGGCCAACTCTTGCAAATTCAATCTTATCGCTTTGCACCGGCTTCAATGCTCGCGCCCTTTATCTACTTACAAATAACCTTCGCTGCCACCTCTGGGTGGCTCATTTGGTCACACATACCCGATGGCATCACTTGGATTGGAATCGGCATCATCTGCGCCAGCGGCGTCATCAACAGCGTAGTGGAGTGGCGCAGAAGTCAACACGCCTCAGCGTCAGCATGACCCAACGATGAACTGACGAGACGACCGCCTTGCATCACGAGTTGTCGTTCACATCGAGATGCCAACGTTGGATCGTGCGTGACCAACACCAGCGTGGTTTGCTGCAGGCGTTGAAATTCAAACATCAAGTCAATTATTTTGCCGCCCGTCACCTCATCCAAACTGCCCGTTGGCTCATCCGCAAAGAGAACCGACGGTTGCTGCACAAACGCTCTGGCCAACGATACGCGTTGTTGCTCTCCACCGGACAGAGTCGCGGGAAAATGATGAAGACGTTCGCCCAACCCAACCTGTTGAAGCAGCGCAGTCGCAGGCCCCAAAGCCTCTCGCCCCGCTAACTCTAGTGGCAGCATCACGTTCTCAAGCGCACTCAAATTAGGGAGCAGATGAAATGACTGAAAGACAAACCCAATATGTTTCGCACGCAAGGCTGCGCGACCATCCTCATCGAGCGCAAAGATTGACTGCCCTAGCAAATTAACCTGTCCTGCCGTGGGGGTATCCAGACCAGCCAACAATCCCAACAGGGTAGACTTACCGGAACCTGAAGCGCCTGTGATGGCCAACGAGTCGCCGGCACGCAAGGAAAACGTGATGTCATCTAAAATCGTCAACATCCCAGCCGCGTCTTGAACGCGCTTGCTCAATTGTGTGACTTCTATTGCATTGATTTCAGCACCCATGTCTTCTTTTTCTCAACTCCGTCAATGCGTCAGTCTAGTTCTTTTCAGCGTTCTGACCGCTATCACCCCCACGGCTTGGGGGCAAATAGCAACGCCGTCAACCGCCCGCATTTTAGTCGTCGGAGATAGCCTTTCATCGGAATATGGAATCGCCCGAGGCACGGGTTGGGTCAATTTACTTAAACAGTCACTGACCAGCGCACAGATCGACACAGACATCTTGAACGCAAGCATTAGTGGCGACACGACTAGTGGGGGCGTCACCCGCTTAAAACGCCTGCTAGATAAACATCATCCAAGCCTGGTCATCATTGAGTTAGGTGGCAACGATGCACTCCGAGGCCTACCACTAGATTTGACACGTAAGAACTTGAACATCATGGCGAGCCAAGTACGATCAAGTGGTGCTCAGGTGGTGATTGTGGGCATGCAGATCCCGCCAAACTATGGGCGAGAATACACGACCGGCTTCAAAGATGTGTTTGAAACCGTTGCAAAACAACACGACGCAAGTCTTGTGCCATTTCTACTTGAAGGGGTCGCAGCGGACCCTAAGTATTTACAGGCAGACAACCTCCATCCTAATGAGCTCGCACAGCCGCAAATGATGCGAAATGTACTGGAGGTTATCTTGCCGTTGCTAAAACGCTAATTACAACTTCGCTGCGTCAAGCTCACCACTGATGAGCCGAGCGGCATCAGGCAGGACCTTAACCTTGTAGGCCTGCCGCAAAATCTTCAGTGCGGCCTGCTCTTCTGCAGCACCCCACGCTTGGGCAAGCTGGGCCTGCAGTTGCGTGACCTGAGCGGCATCGGGCGCAGCAGCCTCTTCGACCTTGGTCAATATCAAGACACTGTACTGATTGCTGCCCTTGACACCCAAATAGACGGGTAAGGTTTTGGCACTGGCAGACATGACTGCTTCAAGTTCCTCGCGCGTGAGCTTTTCGGGTGACTGACGCGTCACGGTCATGGCCGGCGCAAAGCCGCTAGGCTCTGCAGGCTTATCCGCCTTGAGTGTCGCCAGCTCTTTGCTGCCGGCCGCCTCGGCGGCGGCTAGCGCACGCTCTGCGACTAAGGTGTCACGAACGTGAGCAGAAACGCTTTCTAAGGTAGGGACGCGCGCAGGATGCAGCGCATCCACACGCACCGCAACCAGCACATCAGGCGAAAGCTCAATCACACCGGAATTGAGCTTCTCTTTGAGCACATCATTTGAAAACACGGTTTGACGTACTTTAGGATTTCCAAGAATCGTTTGCTCTGCCTCCGTCGGCATGCTTGCGGCATCGCGCTGCTGAGCAGACAACAGACCGTCACGGCTCAGGCCCTTGACCATGTTGATCTTCAAGTTGAGCGCATCGGCGATCGGCTTGAGGCTATCGCGTTGATCGTAGACCAGGTTCGTCAGCTTACCCGCCATATCGGCGAAACGTTCGGCGGCAAGCTGTTTACGGATCTCAAGCGCGACATCTTCCTTCACGTCCGCGAGTGGTTTCACGGAGGCGGCTTGAAGCTCAAGGACATTCAGCACATGGAAGCCAAACGGGCTTTCAATGACATCGGAAATCTTTCCTGTCTCAAGCCCAAACACCGCCTGCTCAACTTGTGGGACCAGCATATTCTTACTGATCCAACCAAGATCACCACCCTGGCTCGCTGAACCGCTATCTTGCGAAAACTCTTTGGCAAGCGCCGGAAAATCTTTGGGGGAGGCGGCAGCGCGCTTTGCAACATCTTCGGCACGCGCCCGCGCTTTGACCTTTGTCGGTTCATCCGCCGATGCAGGCACTTCGATCAAAATGTGGCTCACACGGCGGCGTTCCGGCTGACCGTAGCGCGCTTGATTCTGTTTGTAAAAGCTTTCAATATCGGCATCTGAAACATTGACATCTTTGGTCGCAGCCTCTTCGTTCAACACGAGATACTGCACGTCCACGTTCTCAGGGATACGCAATTGATCTTGATTCGCGTCGTACCATTTCTTGATGTCCGCATCGCTTACTTCCACGGTCTTTGTAAAGCTGTCAGCCGCAAAGACCTGCCGCGAAACCACACGTTTCTCGGTGACCAGTGCCAGGATGTTTTTCGCAACCTCGGCCGGCACGCGCGCTGTCAGCCCAATGGGTTGCAACACCTGTGCAATTGCCAGATCGCGCCGCAGACTAAGTTCGAACGATGCGGGCGTCATGCCTTGCGCAGCGAGAACTTGCCGATAGCGTTCGGAAGAAAACTGACCATCCTGCTGCACCGCCGGTATGCTGGCAATCGTACGACGCAAGGTTTCGTCCGACACTGAATATCGACCTTTGCTTGCCGCAACGGCGACAGTGCGCTGATCAACGAGAGAATTCAATAATTGTTCACGGAATATAGGTGTGTCGAAGGCCGCCGCATCGAACTGCGGGCCCAGTGCGGAGCGATATTGCTCAAGCTGCGCGGTTCGGGCGCGGTTGAATTCGCCTAGCGTGATGCCTTGCCCATCCACGGAGGCCAATTCAGGCTCCTTGGACATGAAACTGGTATAGCCTTCCATGCCAAAAAATACGAAGGACGGCAAAATGAGCAGCAACAAAATCAGCTGCATCCAACGCTTATGATTACGGATAAAGTCAAACATGTAGAAGTCGCTTACCTAAAGACTGGGCGGGGGCAAGTTTACCACCCAGTG
>JBILHV010000212.1:0-3913 GCA_044350305.1 Burkholderiaceae bacterium | reverse complement strand
ATATCTGTGGTTCCACCGGCCGCGTATCCCACAACAATTCGAATCGGCTGATTAGGATATGTTTGCTGGGCTTGAACGCTGATTAACGTTGCAGAAATACCGAGTAAGGCTGCGCCAGGAAACATGACACGGCGCAATAATCTTGAGATTACTATTTTGATTCGCATTGACTTGCCCTCATAAAAAATATCTATTGATGATCTGAATATATATACTGGGTATCAGCGGCAGGCGCCGTTTGACTCCGGCTCAATAATTGCCCACTTAATTTCAATCGGATTCTTATTCTTAAATCGATTCCAATACATATTGATCGATCCTGTCTTGCTTGCTTGAGAAAGAAAACTTTTCATCCCTTCGTTCAAAGCCCTAGATGCCTCGGACGCATCAATCACAATCAGTGCACCACACTTTTTGATCAGCGCAGGAGTGACGGCAGGGCCTTGATGATAAAGCCCGTAAGGCACAACTAGCGGTTGATCCTTGGACATCACCGAGGTCACACCAGCCACCCAAGTTTCACCAATGACCACTTTTAACGGCCCACGCGTCTTGGCATCCCAAACCTCATCAAGCAAAGCGCCCTGCTGTTTAGCCGGGTAATTCGCCCGTGCGACACGCCCAGTCAAATCAACAATGAAACCGTAATACAAGCCAACCGATACGGCAATCAAAATATTAAGAAATAATCCGACGCCCACCACGCGACGCAATGCCAAAGATGTATCAACTCGCGGTACATACCGTAGCGCCCACAAGCCAAGCACAACGAAATACGCGGTTGCCCAATTCGCGTTTAGATCAATCCATATCGCACCCAGCACGCATGTCACCAACATCGGGCCGTAGGCTGTGAACGAGACGTAGCGTGCCTCGGTCGTTGTATTAGCTGACCCCTTCCATGACAACCCAGGTGCTCCGTCACGTCGGAATTGTATGTTGATGATGAGCAACGCAAGCAGCAACGGGGCTAGCTTTCCTACCTGGCTCGCTAGAAACTTGAAGACCTCCGCCAAGTGATTGACCTGCCTACCAACTTGTCGCTCCATATAGCGCAAGGTAGGTGCATCTTCACGGATCATCCACTCAATATGCGGGATCATCGCAAGCGCACCCGCAATGATTGCAATGCCGACACCCATCATGGCGCGCCGGTTATGCATACGCGTATCCAGCAATAGCCAGATACCCATCACAGCAAACCAAATACCTGCCGCATATTTTGTTAACAAGCAAAGGGCACCCATCACACCCAAGAGCGCCCACTGCCACCACTTCTGATGCTGAACGGCCACTAACACCGCCCACAAAAATAGCGCGGTCGGCAATAGCTGCATCAAATTTGAACTGACTTGCAGACCATTCACGTTGTGATAAATCACTAGGCTCGTCAGCACAACCGTCATCAGTGCCCGAGCCGGCGTTGCCATCAAGAGCGCAATCCGCCACACGACGAAAAGCATCAACGCAACGTTAACAACACCCGCTAGGTAGGTCACCCAGACAGCGCGACCAAAAACCACCACAAACAGATGAACCCACCATGTGCCAATTGGTCCAAACTTTGGGTAACCCCAATCAAAGTGCTGCAACCAAAACAACTCCTCGATACTATCTTTGTGAGGAGCTGTATGGCTCACGACCGCAATGAAAAACCAAAACACTGCATGGAATGCAATATAAGCCAGCGTAACGTTGCGCAATTGCCGCGAGTTCGTCGCATCCAGTTGATTGAAAAACGACTTTATCGATCCAATTGAATTGAAAACTGACACGTCTTTAGCCCGCCTTTAAGCCAGACTTCTGAATAATATTTTTGTACATATCCACATCCTTGGTGATTTTCTTGCCAAACTCTACCGGCGATAGTCCGACCTCAAGCATGCCTTGTTGCTTTAGCTTTTCTGCGATGGCGTCGGAACGCATCAGTTTTTGGATATCACCATAGATCTTTTGAACTAATGCGGGGGGCATGTTGGCAGGGCCTAAAAAACCAAGCCATGTAGAAATATCAAACCCTGGGTATCCCGACTCAATCATTGTGGGGGCAGCAATAAATGCACGCTTACTTGTCGTCAACGCAAGCGCGCGCACTTTATCAGCATTGATGTAGGCAATCACCGACGGCAAGGTGGCAAAGGTCATCTGGACATGGCCTGCCAATAAGTCCGCAATGACAGCCCCACCGCCCTTGTACGGAACATGGGTAATCTCCACGCCCGCTGACTGCTTGAAGAGCTCTGCTGCCAAATGGCCACCTGTCCCGTTACCGGGCGAGGCATAGCTGATCTTTGTTGTGTTACTACGTATCAGCGCCTCAAGCTCTTTCGCTGTACTTGCCTTAACGCCAGGGTGAACCACCAGCACATTCGGCAATTCAGCCGCTAGCGTAATCGGTGTAAAGTCCTTTTCTACATTAAACGGGAGCTTGTTCGACATCCCCGGACTAATCACAAAGGCACTACTCGTTAGCAGCAGGGTGTAGCCATCAGGCTCTGAGCGTGCCACCGCCTCTGCACCAATATTTCCACTTGCACCAGCGCGGTTCTCAACGACGACCGATTGTCCCCACATGTCAGCGAGGCTAGCACTCAGCGTACGCGCGAGCATATCGGCCCCACCACCGGGTGCAAAGGGGACCACGATCTTAACGGGCTTCTCCGGGAATTTTTGTGCAAACGCTGCTCCACTCACTAAAGCGAAACTGATGGAAACAAGTGCACTGCCTAATTGTTGAAGTACCTTCATTATTTACTCTCCTCTAAGTAGTGCGCCGAGGTCTCCAGCATTCGTCAGCTGACCGACAAGCCAGCATTGCTCTAACGCACGGTGACTTTTCTCTTGTGAAAACTTTCCTGCCGTTAAATCTAAAAATTTCAAATTAATTTCCGCGTCGCTCATAGGCTTTTCTAAACTGCCCAATGCGTGCTCAACGTGTTGAGACAAAACGGAGCCGTCCTTTAATTCAATCACTAAGAAGGCCTCATCGACAGCGACCGAGCGATCTATTTCTACACTTACCTTCGGACGCAAGGCAACCACATCGCGTCTATTGACGACTGCATCGGTATAGTGTTTGGATGTACTCATTCCATCCAGCAGCACGACTGCGGCTGAATGGTAAACGCTGAACTTACCCTCAAGGCCCGTGCGCGGTTCTGATTTTCCTGTCAGCTCGAGCACCAACGGATGTACACGCAAATGAACACGTTCTATTGCATCCGTACGGGTGCCCATCTGTTTGTGTAATGAAATACAGCCATCGATGACAGGGTGAATAACCAAGCCACACGCGTAAGGTTTAAACGCGTTATCCATGACAACCCAACGCTTACCTAAATCAATCACACTATCGGACAAATGTGGATTAACGGACAGAACGTGACCAAAGCCTCTTGGGGCTTCAAGCACCCGCTCTGAACTGGTGAATCCGTGCTGGGCCATCAAAGCCGCACTCAGCCCACTCTGTGCCGCTCGTCCCGGGTGCAGGCTTTTGCACATCGTGCCGAACACTTCGCGCAATCCAGCCGCTTGCGTCGCAGCGATTCCGAAGGCCCAGGACATCTGTTGTACATCCAGCTTCAGTGCGTAACCAACCGCGGCCGCTGCGCCGAACCCCCCTACCGTACCGGTCACATGCCACCCGATATCGTAGTGCGCCGGACAGACACCCAGTGCGATTCTGCACTCGACTTCAATTCCCAAGGCAATGGCCGTCACAAAGGTTTCGCCATCAATCGGGTAGAACTCAGACAGTGCCAATAACGCAGAGAAAACAGGGCCACTCGGATGCACTAAGGTCGCGTGATGGGTATCATCAAAATCCAGCACATGTGAGCTGATGCCGTTAAAGAGTGCTGCGTGCAACGCGTCGACTCGCTCTGTGCGACCCACTATCGACGCATGCCCAGCT
>JBILHV010000211.1:0-3916 GCA_044350305.1 Burkholderiaceae bacterium | reverse complement strand
TGAAACACCTTAGCGCCGATGATAGTTGATTAACGTCTGTGAAAGTAGGACATCGTCAAGCTCTTACCCCTCAAACCCCCAGTCGCTGATGCGTCTGGGGGTTTGTCTTTGTGCGCTTAGTTTTATTCCCTAGCGACAACGCTGAAGTAGTTGGGTGGTTTCAAAGAGAGGCAGACCCATCACGCCGGTATAGCTGCCACGCAGCTCGCGTATGAAACTCGCGGCGCAGCCCTGAATGCCGTAAGCACCAGCCTTACCGAAGGGTTCTCTTGTGGCAATGTAGGCGTTGATGTCGTTTAGTGATAATTCGCCGAAGCTAACTTCTGATGTCGAAAGTGCTTCCCAGCGCTTTGCGCCTTTGCCGCATACGACTGCGGTGTGTACGAGATGCGTTTTGCCCGAGAGCATTAACAGTATCTCTGTCGCATCGATATCGTCGCGCGGCTTTCCTAAGATGATATCTCCCAACGCAACGGTTGTATCCGCCGTCAAGATTGGCGCATTCACACTAAAGCTATCCGGATTCTGTTGGGATAGCCAGGCCACTGCGCGATCAGCCTTGTCACGAGCTGTACGTTGAACGTAATCGAGCGGGCTTTCGTTTTTTAAGCGTGGCTCATCTTCGCCAGGCGCGGCTGGTACATCGATAACTTCATGCGCAACGTTGATTTGCAATAGCAATTCGTGCCGTCGCGGACTCGCCGATGCAAGATACAAGGTTGTAGAGGACATTATGCGCGATGGTATGGATGATTCACAAGAATGGACCAACCCCGATATATTTGTTCGATTAGCACGACGCGTACCAAGGGGTGTGGCATCGTCATGGAGGACAGTCGTAATAACTGCGTACATGATGCTTTCAGTGTAGGGTCAAGTCCATCGGGTCCGCCAATAAGGATGGCAATGGGTTGACTTGTATTTTGCCAAGCTTGCAGCGTTTCAGAAAAATTTTGTGTACTCAAGTCTTTACCGCGTTCATCGAGCGCAACGCGCAAAGCATCCGCAGGGATAGCCGCGTCAAGACGCTTGGCTTCGGCGACCATCATTTGTGCCACCGTCTTGCCGGTGGTGCGAGGTTCAGGCTTGATTTCTTTGAGTGTGATGGTCCATTCCGGCGGGAGTCGCTTTGCGTAGTCATCCCACGCGACATTCACCCAGTCTGGCATTTTCGCCCCGACGGCGATCACATACATTTTCATGTGAACAGTCCTAGTCGAGGCGCGTTGGTGGCTTAGCGCGTAGAGCGCGGCGAACGAGCAGGGCGAGATGTCCGACTGGCAAGGCGCCGTGCGGAAGGTTCTTCGCGCTGAATCATTGGATCAAACTTCGCATCGCCCGTTACAACCGTTGGTCGTGTCGAGTCGGCCGCGAGTTTCATGCGAACCGCCTTGCCACCCCAGATTTCTTCGAGGTTGTAATAGACGCGGATGGCGGGCTGCATGATGTGCACAACAATGTCACCAAGATCCACCAGCACCCATTCTCCGGTTTCCTCGCCTTCGGTGGCGATGACAAAGCCGCCTGCTTCGCGAGTTTTGTCCGAAACGCTTGAAGCGAGTGCGCGGGTTTGGCGGTTCGAGGTGGCCGAAGCGATGATGACGCGGTCAAATAGGCTCGTCAGATGCGTCGTGTTGAAGATTTTGATGTCTTGCGCTTTCACGTCTTCGAGTGCATCGACGACGATGCGTTGTAGTTTCGTAATATCCATTAAGTATCCAGTGTCAGGCTGTGCGCTGGCGGTAGAGGCCATGCTCGGAGATGTATTGCGCCACAACCTCAGGGATGAGGTCACTCGTAGATTCTCCGCGGGTGATCCGATGACGGATCTCGTTAGCCGAGACATCTAGTGGGTGAAACGGTAATTCAATTAACTCGCGCTGATTGGCATCAAGCCATTGTGCGAGTTCTTTCGGAACGGTTAAGGGCGACCCGGGTCGCTGCGCAACCACGAGTTGCACGCGCGCAGCGATCTCAGACCACTGCCGCCAGGTACAAAAGTTATAAAGCTGGTCTGCGCCGAGGATCCAAAAATAGTCTGGGCCTTGGGGCAGAGCGTTCAGTGTTTCTATGGTGTATGTGGGGCCGGTACGGTCTGTTTCAATAGGGTTTGCAATCAAACCTAGATGGCCTTCGATCGCGCGACACACCATCTCTAGGCGTTGAGTTGGCGTGGCACCCAGTGGTAGCCTTTGCCAAGGTTGGCCAGCTGGAATCAATTGAACCTGGTCGAGGTTGAGTGCTTCGCGCGCGGTCGATGCCAACGCCAAGTGCGCACAGTGCACTGGATCGAAACTACCGCCGAGTAAGCCGATACGCATTAAAACCAATCCCGAGGTTTGAGGTAAAGCTGTAACGCGGCTTCAGGCGTGCCCGCGTCTGCTTGCCAGTTGTAGCGCCACGCTGCCATGGGGGGCATCGATAGCAGAATGGACTCTGTCCGTCCCCCTGACTGTAGGCCAAAAAGTGTGCCGCGGTCAAAGACTAGATTGAATTCAACGTAACGACCTCGTCGGTAGGCCTGGAAGTCGCGCTCGCGCTCGCCGTAGGGCAGGTTGCGGCGTCTTTCAACGATCGGCATATAGGCGGGTAACAACGCGTCGCCGAGCGAGCGAGTCAGTGCAAAAGAAGGTTCAAAGCCGTTGGTACTTAAGTCGTCGAAAAAAATGCCACCGACGCCTCGGGTCTCATTGCGGTGTTTTAGAAAGAAATACTCATCACACCACTTTTTGTATTCAGCATAGGCGGTCGGGCTGTGTACGGTGAGCGCGTCTTTGTTGGTTTGATGAAAATGCCGAGCATCTTCTTCAAAGACATAGTAAGGCGTCAGATCCATACCGCCACCAAACCAGAAGATGTCTTCTTGGTTGGAGCCACTCGGCGCTTGTGCAACAAACATACGCACATTCATGTGCACGGTAGGGATGTAGGGGTTGCGAGGGTGCAAGACCATAGACACACCCATCGCCTCCCAGCCGCGTCCGGCAACCTCTGGGCGATGCGCCGAGGCTGAGGGGGGCAGTGTCTTGCCTTTGACGTGACTAAACAGCACGCCTGCGCGTTCAAACAAATCACCGCCCTCAATGAGACGTGATATGCCGCCGCCACCTTCAGCGCGTATCCATTCGTCACGCAAGAAATCTTGATTGCCTGCGGTTTCAAGTGCAGAGACGATGTTTTGCTGCAAACCTAACAAGTAGGTTCTTACGGCGGGCAGGTTCACACTCGACACT
The DNA here is from genome assembly GCA_044350305.1 of Burkholderiaceae bacterium. Taxonomy (GTDB): domain Bacteria; phylum Pseudomonadota; class Gammaproteobacteria; order Burkholderiales; family Burkholderiaceae_B; genus Zwartia. The sequence goes on along the minus strand of JBILHV010000211.1, from coordinate 683 downwards.
TAGCGGGGCTCCCCATTGGCCGCATCGAGTGCGCGCCAGCCGATGTCGCTGCGATATTGGGCGCCGTCAAACTGAATCGCCGCAATAGCCTGATAGGCGCGTTGCTGTGTCGCGCGAACACTATTGTCGAGTGCAGTGACGCACAGCACGCGGCCACCAGAGGTGCGTAGTACGCCGTCCTTAAGCGCTGTGCCGGCATGAAACACGACGCAGTCTGCAGTTGCCTGTGGAATGCCGTGTATTGCATCGCCAGTGCGTGGGGTGTCTGGGTAGTTTGCACTCGCCATGACAACGCCAAGAGCGGTACGGGGATCCCAGTCGATCTTTGCCTGATCAAGTGTGCCGCTGACCGCGTGTTCAAAGAGCTCGAGCAAGTCGCTGCGAATCCGCATCATGATGGGTTGAGTTTCTGGGTCACCCATCCGGCAGTTGAACTCGAGCACTTTGATTGCGCGCTGTTGGTCTGTGCCGGGCCCAATCATCAGTCCCGCATAGAGAAAGCCTGTGAAGGGGATTCCGTCCGCGGTCATGCCTGCAATAGTGGGCCGAATGACCTCTTGCATGATGCGCTGATGTAGAGCGTTAGACACCACTGGCGCGGGTGAGTACGCTCCCATGCCTCCCGTGTTGGGACCCTGATCTGCATCCTTGAGTCGTTTGTGGTCCTGACTCGTGGCAAGCGG
>JBILHV010000393.1:0-2508 GCA_044350305.1 Burkholderiaceae bacterium | reverse complement strand
GCCAAGGCGGAAAAGGCACGTGCACCCAACGCCCCGATGACATGCGCCTTGATACGTTGCATCCATGGCAAAGAGGAGGACAAGTGCATCGGGCGCGTGTCACGTAACCAAGGTAAGCGTCCTGGGTAACGTTTACGCAACGCCTCGACGAGTTGCTCACGAATCACAGGGAACTGATGAACATGGAGATGTCCATCAATAAAATCTGGTGCACGGTTTACATGCGCGTGAAATAAATCAAGCTGTTGGTCGATCTGTGCACGTACCGCTTGCCCCGACAGGCGTCCGGTGTATGCCGCAGCGATGAGTGCCCCGAGGGATCGATAGGAGCCTGGCGGGCCGAGGTTTTCGGTAAAGTTCAGGTGCAAGCCTACATCGATGGGCAAAGCCTTGAGCGCTGAGGCAGATTGCACAAAGCCCGGAGCCGTTACAAGACATCCAGTCGCACTGAGACGTCCTTTGCTCGCGAGCTCAACGATCGCGGCATCTACCCCAGACTCTAGACCGTAATCGTCTGCGCACACCACAAGCGGTGTCGTCGCACTGCTCATTCGTGGGGTGGGACGCGACTAGGTTGCGCACCCTGCAGATAAGGTCGCCCCTGCGTTTGCCGCACAAGATACAACGGACGTCCCTTGACCTCATCAAAGATTCCGGCGATGTACTCTCCAACGATACCGAGAGAGATCAGATTGATACCGGAAAAAAACAAAAGAATCGTGACGATCGTGGGCCAACCATCGACGGGATTGGCAAACAACAGGTACTCAATGACGATATATAGCCCATAGGCAAACGAACACATCGACACGAGAAAGCCGAACAAGCTGACTGCGCGCAGCGGCCACGTTGTAAAGGCGGTTAAACCCGTGAGGGCCAAGCGTAATAGCTTAAAAGTGCTGAATCGAGATTCTCCGTGTTGACGAGCGTCTGGCACGTACTCGATTGGCTCAGCCTCAAATCCGACCCAGGCATACAACCCTTTCATAAAACGATTGCGTTCTGGCAGGCGCAACAGTGCATCAACGACGCGGCGATCCATCAAACGAAAATCCCCCGCGTGCGGCGGTACGCGAACGCCGCGGGCACCGGTTAGCAGGGAATAGAACACCCGCGTACCGAAACGCTTAGTAAAACTTTCATCATCACGATTTGCACGTACGGCGTACACCATGTCGACACCGACCGCCCAGCGCTCGAGCATCTTGGCCAAGAGCTCGGGTGGATGCTGCAGATCTGCGTCAAGGATCACAACGACGTCACCGATGGCCGCTTCGATACCGGCAGTGATCGCGGGCTCTTTCCCGAAATTACGCGACAACTGTACATAGCGAAAACCTGGATTTACGGCCCACGCACTCATCAATGCAGCAGTGTTGTCTCGACTACCGTCGTCGACGACGACGATCTCCCAGCTCGCGCCCGTCTGTGCCAAAACAGCCTGCAGCCTTGGCAACAAGACGCCCAAGTTTGCAGCTTCGTTGTAAGCGGGCACAACGCAACTAATGGTGGTGGACGCGACCTCACGCATCGACTGCGCTCGGGGCACAGCCAACAAGGAAGAAACAGACTGATCGGTTGGATTCATAGTGATCTAGTGTTTTGCGCGATGTACCGCCAGACTGGCGCTAAGGATTGCACCTACCATCATAACCGCTCCGACCAAGGTTCGCGGGCTGGGCACCTCGGCAAACAACATCCACGCAAAGACAATGGCGTACAAAGGCTCAGAAGCCACAACCAGCCCTGCGGTGCGCGCATGCAAAACGCGTAGGCTCGAAACAAACAGTAAGTGAGCAATGCCGGTACAAACAATGCCGAGCGCCGCAATCAGGTACCACGCTGTCAGCGAAACATCTCGCAGCTCGAAAAAAACCCACGGAGTTATCAAAAGGCATACCACAGCATTCTGTAAGCCCGCGACATGAAAAGCATTGACGCCGGACAGCGCACGACGATTCATCACCGCCAGCACGCCAAAGGAGGCACCCGATAGCAGCCCCCACAACAATCCTTCGGTGCCAATATCGCTCAGATCAAACGAAGGTGTAATCAACAGCAAACCTAAAGACACGACAAACAGTCGTAACCACTCTGCCCTTTGAACACGCTCGCGCAAGACGGCCCATTCAATCAAGGTAATGAACGCTGGAAAACTCGCAAAACCCAGCGTCGCCACCGCGACTCCACCGAGCTTGATCGAAACAAAAAAACTCACCCAGTGCAACGCGAGCATGCCCCCTGAGCCAAGCAACGCCCAGCCGCGCGTCTGCGCAAAGGCTTGCTTAAATCCGCGCTCGCCCAGTGCGGCACCCAGCATCGTTAACGTCAGCACCGCAAAGGCTGCACGGCCCCAGGTGATGACTGCCGCGTTTGCATCAATGACCGCACCAAAAATTCCGGTCGCACCAAAAAGCACCGCGACAAGATGAATCGAAAACAGAGCCTGGCGCCGAGTGAGCAAGGGGTCGTATCTGGTCTTAGCGCTTGGGCCAACCGAACGGCGCT
>JBILHV010000209.1:0-3964 GCA_044350305.1 Burkholderiaceae bacterium | reverse complement strand
CTCGAACAGCAAAATCTTGATTAATTAAAAAAGGCCTGGCGATATCCTGTTCGATCAGACCGCGTGCAGATGAGAGTCTCTCATTAACGGCTAATTCATACAGTTTTGTAACATATAGAATTGGTGAAGAGTTTGAAATTTCTAAGAGAAAACCTTCAGCATTTGCTGATTCGTTTTCGATGATGATAGTTCTTAGAGTTTCGTGTTTTGAAACGACGCGTGTGACGGCATTTTGTAACGCACCAACATCAATTTTTCCGTGGATTCTAAAAGCAATAGGAATGTTATAGGTTGCCGAGGGCCCTTCTAGCTTATCGAGTGCCCACAAACGTCGCTGGCCATATGACAAAGCGACAGGAGTTAACATTGGTAATACTGTTGGTACATGAGAATTCACGCTGTCATTCCTTATTTCTACGACCACGACCCTTTGTAAGGGTTGGTTTTTGTTCTATTTTTGTTTGTTCCAGTTCCTGAGCGAGCGCATAAGGTGTTGGATTTTCAAAAATGAATTTCAATTCAAGCGTTCGGGTTGTTTCTTGCCTTAATCGCGCAATCAGACGCATAGCGGAAAGCGAATGGCCTCCGACAGCAAAAAAACTATCATCTATCCCAACCTGTTGTGCTCCAGTGATTTCTTCGAAAAGCTTACAGATCATTATTTCGTGAGAGGTCGAGGGCAAACGTTTGAGCTTTGATGGGGAGATCGCTGAGGGAGCGGGAAGTAATTTTTTATCTAATTTTCCGTTTGGCGTAAGCGGTAAGTGTTCCAGTATGACGAAGTGTGCTGGAATCATGTTGGGAGGTAATAAAGTATGCAAACTGTTGCGCAGCAAGTCTTCATCTAGGGATGATTGACTTGGTGTCAAAGTTAAATAGGCGACTAGGCTGAGATCTGCGCCTATTTGTCTCGCAATCACGACTGCTTGACTGACCTCTTTGAAGGTTGCTTTAATCGCGTGCTCAATTTCACCCGGCTCAACTCTGAATCCTCGGATTTTGAGTTGATCGTCGGCCCTACCTTTGAATTCTATTGCGCCAGATGGAATCCTGCGACCTAGGTCTCCAGTACGATACATTCTTGACCCCTGCGGCTCGAATGGACATGCAATAAAACGCTGAGCGGTTAGCGCACTTTGACCGAGGTAGCCTCGAGCGACCCCAACTCCAGATATGTAAAGTTCTCCAACAATGCCATCAGGGACAATATCAAGTGCTTGATCCAGTATGTAAATACCATAGCCTTGAAGTGGAATGCCAATTGGTGCAGGGATTGAGAAATCTGTGACTTTCTCTGTATTAATTTTGTGGTGACTCGCCCATATAGTTGCTTCGGTTGGTCCGTAAAGATTTGTGACGGGTCCGATTCGTTCGAGTTTTTTTGCAATGTCCTGGGGTAGCGCTTCTCCACCTGTTAATACATTGAGATGATGAATAGATGTTTCGGATAGCATCAATTCCCATAGCGAGGGCGTTGCTTGCAGAGTCGTAATTCCGTATTTTTGCAAGGTTAAGCCAATTCTTCGCGGGTCACGACTTTGTTTTGAATCGAGCAACACAATCGTTGCGCCCGTAATGAGTGGAAGAAAAATTTCCAATGCCGCTATATCGAAACTGATCGTGGTCACCGCAAGCCAACGATCTGTATTTTTAAGATTGATATGCTGATTGATTGATTCTAGAAAAGAACTGAGTGAGCCGTGACTGACACATACTCCCTTAGGTTTGCCGGAACTACCTGAGGTGTAAATTACGTAAGCTGAGTTATTTGCATACACGGGCCGAATCAGGGGCAGTATGTCGAGAGGCATTGATTGCAAAGAATCAATAAATACCGGATCATCTATTTCAAGGCGATTGAGTATCTTCCTATGTTTTTCGGGGTTATCGTGGGTATTTGATTGGTCTGTTGTTACATGGTCTGTTATGACTCGCAGTGATCTAGAAGTGATTAGCAAATCACTGCCGCTATCTTCAAGCATGAAAGCAATGCGATCTTTCGGATAATCTCGATCGATGGGTAAATAGGCAGCCCCTGTTTTATTGATCGCTAGCAGCGTGATCAATAAGCTGGGTGTTCGCTCAATCATCACTGCGACAAGAGACTCCGCCCCTATGTTCTTAAGAATGAGGAGGTTTGCTAATTGGTTCGACTTTTGCTCAAAATCTTCGTAACTTAGTTGTGTCTCATTTTCATCGTTTGAAAAAATGACCGCGGCATGCTTTGGGTTTGTGTGAGCCTGTAGAGTCAATAAACCCGAGATGCATATATTTTTTTGCGTGTTCGGCAAGCTCGGGGTTCGAGCGCGTTTAGCAAGTATCGACTGGTCTACCTCGCTCACAAGGCTGTATTGAGCAAGGCTTCTGTGTGGGTGCTCAAGAATTTGTTCCAGAATATTCTTAAACGACTCGCACCAGACCTTAACTGTATCTCGTTCAAACAAATCTGCGTCATACTCTATCGCGCCCTCAAAAACCTCATTCGTTTTAGGACCGATGTAGAGTGTCACATCAGTTTTAGCAGTTGGGAGCTTGATTTCCTGCGCTTCGCATTTGATCTCAGGTAACTCTAGTTTTTTGGCCAGTTGATGTTGATAAATCATCATTGCCTGAAAAACAGGCGTGTAAGCTAGTGATCGCTCAATTTTTAGTCCTTCGACTAGACGCTCAAATGGCAGTTCTTGATCGATTAATGCAGACTCAACTGTTTTTCTAACTTGATTGATGAGCTCGACCCCAGAGGTCTGACTCTCAATAGCTACAGGTAGAACCAGTGTATTGACTAGGAAGCCAATCATTTCATCCGTTTCTTTTAAGGTTCTTCCCGCGACTGGTGATCCTATTACTACTTTTGATTGACCAGATAGCTTGCCAAGTGTTAACGCAAATACAGATAAAAGTAATGTGAATATCGTGCTTTGTTCTTTCCTGGCCAAAGCATGAATTTTTTTGCTAGTTTGTTCAGTCAGCGCAAATGGAAGAAGTCCAGCATGACGGCTTCGATCAGGCGTTCTCGGGTGATCTAGCGGCAGAGTCAATAACTCAGGGGCGAGATTTAGTCTCTCTTTTACGCGATGTATTTGGGCATCGAATTTTTTTTCAACTTCTTCGTATTGCCAAACTGCCCAGTCGCTATATTGAACCGCCAGTGTTGAAGAGGGCGTTGATTGATTTTCGTACTGAGATTGATAAGCTTGGCTGACTGAGTCCGATAAGATATCGGCAGAGACTGCATCACTCGCGTGGTGATGCAGTGTTAAGACTAGATAGGCTTCATCTTTATTTGTCGTAAAAAGTATCGCTCGAATTGGATAATCAGATGACAACAGAAATGGAATGGAAATTTCTTTTTGAATAATCTCACTTAAAAGAGATAAATCATTTTTTTCTTTTAGCAGATACGATAGATTTTCAAATCTTAAAAATTCTCCTGGCTCAGGCTCTTTCAGTAGACGTCCAAAGGGGGTTCCGTTTTCATCCGTCATGATCGTCGTACGCAACGCAAGTTGCCGGCTTATGACATCAATGAGGGCATGTTCTAAAAACCTAGTATTGAGTGGGCCCGTCAGTTTCTGAATCATTGGCAGGTTGTAAGCTGCCGATGGGCCTTGCAGTTGATCTAATGCCCATAATCTTCGCTGGCCATAGGATAAGGCAAGCTTATCGTGTTCAATTCGACCAGAACCAGCAACTGGTTTAGTTTGGTTCGAGCCTTTTGCGATCTGTTCAATATGTGTGGCTAGTTCTTTTGGTGTTGGTGAATCAAAAATTTTTGTTAGTTCTAGGTTTATTCCCGCTTGCTCTCGTAATTTGACAATCAAACTGATGGCCATGAGCGAGTCGCCACCGATCGAGAAGAAGCTGTCATCGATGCTGACGTTGGGGTGAGAGGTGATCTCCTCAAAGAGGGTGCACAGCAGGGCCTCGGCTGGGGTGCGCGGGGCACGCCAGTCCTGAGCGTCGC
>JBILHV010000022.1:0-12080 GCA_044350305.1 Burkholderiaceae bacterium | reverse complement strand
CAAACACTAAGAACACGGACTGCTCGCGCGGCGTGCCAATGAATATCCTGTCTGGTTCCATTGCGAACGGGACGTTTGCTTCGCGCAAGCGGGTCAGCATTCTGTCATAGATGGCTGGCGTCACAATCACACCATAGTGTCTTAAGGGGTAGTTGCCACGCCCAATCGTAATGGATGTGTGCGAGGCTTCAATTTCTGATAGTTGTGCGACGAGATGATGTCCAAAAAAATCAATGTCGAGTCGGTCTTCTTGCTGACGCGAGATCTTGCACTCAAGGATTTCACCGTAAAACTTAATTGTTGAGGCGATGTCTTTAATAGGAACCGAAAGGTGAATCATTGCCTTGTTCATGGCGCTTCCTGTTGCAGTCATAAAAAAAGGCGTGTCAAGAAGACACGCCTTTGTTCATTATCAGATTATTGCGGTTTGATATTTGCCGCTTTGACTACGGCTGCGTAGCTTGCCAAATCATTTTTGATTTGATCGCCGTAGGCTTTCGGCGTTCCGGGTGTGGCTGTTATGCCTAACACCTCAAGGCGCTTCTTGACGTCCGGATCATTCAGCACTTCATTTAACGTACTGTTTAGCTTCGTGATGACGGCGGTTGGAGTTTTGGCGGGAGCCACAATGCCAACCCATGAGGCCAACAAGAAATTAGGTAAGCCGGCTTCGATGAATGTTTGCGTATCGGGCAAAGAAGGTGAGCGAGTTGCGCTTGGCACACCAAGTGCTTTGATTCGACCTGCCTTGATATGCGGGAGTGCCCCGGCAACTGCCGTGAAGACCAGAGGGATGTTACCTCCTTGAAGATCAATCATTGCTTGCCCGCCGCCCTTATAGGGGACGTGTACGAGCTTAGAGCCGCTTTTCATATTTAGCGTTTCGCCAGCGATATGTGGTGTGCTACCTAAACCGGATGTGCCGTAGTTCAGTCCGTTGGGATCCGACTTAGAAAGCGCAATAAGTTCCTTAACGTTGTTGGCCTTCACCGAGGGATGTGCAACGATGACCAAATCTGCATCGCCGATCTTCCCAACAGGAGCGAAGTCCTTTACTGAATCAAAAGGTACCGAGGCAAATACATGCGGATTAATCACCATTGTCCCGTCAAAGCCGAGTAACAAGGTGTAGCCATCTGGATCTGCTTGGGCAACCTGACTGGTACCAATATTGCCTGAGGCACCCGGTTTGTTTTCGACAATGATTTGTTGGCCAAGCCGCTTTGACATTTGGTCAGCAATGAGTCGTCCGCTTGTATCGGTTACACCGCCAGGAGTGTACGGGACAATGAGGCGAATTGCCTTGGTTGGATATGTGCCTTGTGCATAGGCAGCACCGCTTAGGGTGCCAATTGTCGCTGCGAAGGCAGTGAATGCTACTGCAAGAGCTTTTCTTCTTTGAATTTGCATGGTTTTCCTCAGTTTTAGTGTTAACTATTACACCGTGGCCCGCTTGGTGTTATTCCATTGTAAAAGCGCCACGCCAGCCATTATTCCAAAGCCAATGATATCTGTGATCAGTCCTGGTTTAATAAGGCAAGCGGCCGCGATAAGCAACAGCACGCGATGGGTAATCGTTGCATACCCCACCAGCCAGCCAAAAAATCCTCCTGCTAGGGCGATGACGCCAATCAGGGCTGTGATCACTGACCACAAGACCGTAATATAAGACGTGTCGTCTTTAAAGATAAGAAGTAATGTGGGCTCGTAAACAAACATGAACGGGACAATATAGGCTGGCGCTGCGGCGCGCATGGCAGCAAATCCCGTCTCCCACATGTTGGCTTTTGCAAGCGCGGCAGCCGCAAATACAGCTAACGCTACCGGTGGCGTGATGGCCGATAAAATTGCAAAATAGAGGGCAAACATGTGGGCGGAAGGCGCATCCACTCCCAGCTTAATAATGGCTGGAACGAGCAGCGACACCATGACGATGTATGCCGGGGTGGTGGGCATGCCCATGCCGAGCACGATGCCAGCAAGAGCGGTCAGCAGTAGGGCAAGAAATAAGGAGTTGTTAGCAAGTTCAATCACGACTTGCGTGAAAACAATACCTAAACCAGTAATCGTGACGCAGCCAATCACAAGGCCGGCGCATGCGCACGCCATCGCGACTGAGAGTGCGCTGCGAGCACCTTCTTCTAGTGCCTGAATCACCGTCATCCAAGTGATTCCCGTTCGCGTTAGCTTTCGCATGAGCGCGACGGGCAAACAAGAAATTGCTGCAATCAATGCACAAAGCGGTGCAGAAAAGCCCAAAAACAAACCGAAAAGAATAATAAAAATTGGAATGAACAAATGACCTCGTTCGAGCATCACCTGTTTGAATCTTGGTAGCTCGCTCAGAGGCACTCCGGCAAGTTTGTAGCGCTTCGCTTCAAAATGTACCGCGAAGAAAACAGAGGCGTAATAGAGGAGCGCTGGAATGACGGCCCATAACGCTACTTGAGCGTAGGGCACCGCTAAAAATTCCGCCATCACGAAGGCTGCAGCGCCCATAACGGGCGGCATCAACTGACCGCCCGTCGAGGCGACAGCCTCAACGGCGGCGGCAAACGATGGACGAAAGCCGGTTCGTTTCATCAGCGGAATAGTGATGGGGCCATCGACCATCACGTTTGCTACCGCACTACCAGACACAGTGCCGAACAGCGAGGAGCTCACCACAGCAACCTTGCCGGGCCCGCCCGCATATTTGCCGGTGATCGACATCGCGAAGTCCATGAATAATTGGCCGGTGCCGCTCTTTTCCATAAAGGCACCGAAGATCACGAACAGCATGACATAGGACGCTGAAACACCAAGCGTCGAGCCAAAGATCCCCTCGGTTGAAAAATACAGTTGCTCCATCAGGACGGGCAATTTGATTTGTGTGAAGAATGCTGTGTAAACGATGAAAATCATGGCTGTCACGGGTAGTGCCCAGCCGATTACACGTCGCGTACCCTCGAGAACAATGACCACCATGACGAAGGAATAGAACAGGTCGGTCTTGCTTAAGTCGTCGATGTAAATGATGCGGCGCGTGAAGTTTTCATAGTCAATAAAGATATGCGCAATCGCAGCGATCCCCATGGCTAGGAGCAACATATCGTAGGAGCGCGCCGCAATGCCACCCTTAGAGCTTGAAGGGTAAAGCAGGAACACAAGCCCCAAGGCAAACATCAAGTGCGTTCCACGAAAGATGACCGCCTCGGGAGGGCCGAAGCCCGCCACGTACATGTGATACAGCGACATGGCAACAGCGAGAACCGTAATAAGGGTCTTCAGTGTCTTAGACGCTGGATCAATAGCGATACTTTCGTCGGATATAACTTGTTGCATGATGCGAGTGTTCCTTCTTTATAGCGTGATCGCTACGACTTAAAGCGCGCCAACTTCTTTGTAGTATTTGGCAGCGCCTGGATGGAGCGGTACGCCAATGTCACTTGCCATCACTTTTGGTGTCAGACCTTCCATTGACTTACTGACGGCGACGAGCGAAGGAACGTTTGTCGCCATGGCTTTCACCATTTCGTAGACCGTCTTTTCTGGCATATCACAGGCAACAATCAGGTGCGTCAAATAACCGATAGCCGGTACATCCTGTGTTTGCTTTGGATATGTTCCTGCCTTAATGATTAACCGGTTGTAGCCAGGGTTAAGATTCTTCATGTAAGCCATGGTTTTATCGTCGACTGGAACGAGGTTCACATCACGCCCGCTGGCCAAATCCATCACGGCTGAAGCGGGTGAGGTGGTGCCCAGAGTGAACACCTGAACGTGTCCGTCTTTCATCATCGATACGGCGTCTGAATAGCTTGCCTGAAAATTGACTTTTGAAAGGGATTTGTAAGTCATGTCATTAGCTTGGAGAATCAAGTCAGTGAGGAGCTCGCCTGTATTACCGCGAGATTGTGTCACTAGCGACTTACCCTTCAGATCTGCGAAAGAATTAACTTTTGCAGATTGCAGTGCAACAACTTGAAAGAACTGTGGGTACAAGTTAGCCATTTGGCAAACTTTGGTGACCTTCTTTGGAAACGGAGCACGCCCAGCTAAGCCGTCCACTGTACTGCTCGAGTTACCGAACCCGATTTGCACCTTGCCCTCGTCAACGCCGCGGACGTTCGCAATGCCGGCGCCCGGCGTTGCGGTGACCTGTAATCCAGGAACAGCCTTTTCCCACATTCCTTTTAGAGCGCCACCTAGTGGTACCCACACGCCCCCTTGTGGGCCAGTCATCAGAGTGACCTGTTGCGCCATTGTTGGCGTGCTGGCTAGAAGTGCGGCCGAGAGTGCTAGAGCGGTGAGGCTAACTTTCTTGAATTGTTTCATGTGGCTCTCCTAAAGTAATACGGATGTTGGATAAGGCAAGCGCTACGGACTAGCCCTGAAGTGGAGCGGGCTTACAGTAAGCGATCGATTCTACACAGCGTAGTCAAATAAACAGCCGTTTGGGAGGTGAACCTAGGGTTTGTCTCTAGAGCGTGAACGCGTGGCGAAGCGCTTATTTTGGAAAGGTCACCACGTGATCGACGCCTAACCGAATACCGATCTTTTCACCGACAGCATGATCATGGTGGCTCGGCACATACGCCACTAGTTCAAGTCCAGAATCGAGGCGCAAAGTGTAAAGAAAGTCTGCACCTCTAAAGGTCTTGCGCAGAACCGTCGCTAAAAGTGGGCTTCTATCATCGTGCTGAATGTCGTCCGCACGCAGCAGTACGTCAACGGGCGTACCAACAGGGTCGTGATGATCGTTATCGAGTTGTAGTCGTCCGAGTTCGATTTCGACCGTCGCACCGCTTTGAATCTTTCCCGCGACAAACACACCACGACCGATAAAGTCTGCGACATATCGGGTCTTGGGTTGATGATAAAGCTCGTAGGGCGTGTCCCATTGGACTAAGGTGCCTTGGGACATGACGCCAATATGGTCTGCAAGCGCGAAGGCTTCGAATTGATCATGGGTCACGAGCAGGGCGGTGACGCCATTACTTTTAAGAATGTCTCGCATTTCTGCTGCAAGACGTTCGCGCAAATCAATGTCAAGGCTTGAAAAAGGTTCGTCGAGCAAAATCAAATCTGGTTCAGGGGCCATGGCGCGCGCCAAGGCCACCCGTTGTTGTTGGCCGCCGCTGAGTTCGTGCGGATAGGCATCGGCCTTATCGGCAAGCGAGACGCGTTCTAGCCAAGCCAAACCGACTTCACGTCGTTTGTTGGCAGCAAGAGAGCGAAGACCGAAGGTGACGTTATCTAGGACACTGAGGTGTGGGAACAAGGCAAAGTCTTGAAACACCATCCCCACCCGCCGTAGGTTCGGTGCAACCTGAGTGCGTGACGAGCTGACTACTTTGCCACTGAGCTTTATCTGACCCTCTTGCAGGGCTTCAAAGCCAGAAATTGCCCGCAAAATGGTCGATTTGCCGCAGCCGGATGGGCCGAGCAGGCAGGCAATGTCACCTCGCGCTAGACTTAGGCTTAAATCTTCGACAATTGGCATCCAGCCCCGACCGTCCAAGCGCGGGTAACCGACTCGGACGTGTTCAAGTGAAAGTAGGGGTTGTGTCTCATTCATCTTTATAATTTTCGCATTAACTGGGATTTGCTTCCAGAAACCGCGTTTTAGCCCAGCGACCCATTTCGATGCATCGTGTTGTAGCCCTGATTGCTTTCTTGCTGTCCTTGCCACTACTAGGGCTGCTTATTCCCTTTTTTTACACGCAGGGCGGGTCGGTTGCCGCTGATCTTAGCGCACAAGGGACCTTATTGCACCTGTGGGAGTTTGTTCTCGGAGATTACCTTGTCTCCACCTTTGTTTTATTAATCGGGGTAGGTCTTGGTATTTTTGTACTCGGCGTTGGCAACGCGTGGTTGGTTGCAAACTATCAGTTCCCTGGAAAAAGAATATTTGAATGGGCGTTAATTCTGCCGCTCGCGATACCCACTTATGTCATGGCCTATCTCTTTGTGGATGTACTGCAATTTGCAGGGCCTGTACAAACGGTGTTGCGGGAGATGTTAGGCCTAGAGAGCCTGTGGTTCTTCCCTGACCCTCGTTCTCTGGGTGGGGCGATGTGGTCCTTTTCTTTCTGCCTGTACCCCTATGTATATTTGATTGCACGTACAGCGTTTCTGGACCGGAGTGGTCGTCTCTCGGAGGCGGCTGAAACGCTTGGCTATAGCGGCACGCAAGCTTTTTTTCGACTCGTGTTGCCGATGGCTCGACCTGCGATTTTTGCAGGGATGGCGCTAGCACTGATGGAGGTGCTGGCAGATTATGGCGCCGTCTCTTACTTTGGCGTTGAGACATTCGCGACGGGCATCTTTAAAGCATGGCTGTCTTTTAGCGACCGGTTAGCGGCTGTGCAGTTATCGCTGGGTTTGTTGGTTTTTGTAGGCTTGATTTTTTATATTGAGCAAAGTAATCGTGCGCGCTTGCGCTATGCGAGCTCTGGGGTGATTCAGCGGGCGGTTCTACCCAAGTCTTTACGGGGTCGTAAAGCATTTTGGGCTGTCGCCTTTTGTGGAGCAACACTGGTGTGCGCCTTTATTGTTCCGGTACTCGCCTTGATCAATTTGTTGTGGCAACAGGGCTTGAGCATTGATGTCCGTTACGCCGAATGGTTGACGAATTCGTTTTGGTTGGCGTGCGTGACTGCGTTGATCTCGGTCGCGTGTGCTGTTGCACTGGCCTATGCGGCACGTTTAACTAAAAGTAGAACTCTTGTCTGGGTGAATCGATTGCTCGGATTAGGGTACGCCTTGCCAGGTGCGGTGTTGGCCGTGGGTATTTTGTCGTTTCTTGGCTTGATGCAAGCGGCTTGGATTATGTCTGCGACTTCCTGGGTGTTGATTTACGCGTATTTGATCCGTTTTTTGTCATCAAGCCTGCAAAGTGTTGAGACCGGCTTGTCACGCATTACGCCCTCCATGGATGGCACGGCAGCCCTGCTCGGTGCAACGCCCTTACAGACGATGCGTGATGTCCATTTTCCGTTGCTCAAGCGCAGTTTGTTGACTGCGGGTCTGTTCGTGTTTGTTGATGTGATGAAAGAGTTGCCCGCAACGCTATTGTTGCGGCCCTTCAATTTCGACACGCTAGCCGTCGCCACCTATCAGCTGGCCGCCGACGAACGCTTGGCTGAGCTCGCATTGCCGTCCCTCACCATTGTGTTGGCAGGGCTGGTTCCGGTGATCGTGCTGTCTAGAGCGATGTCGATTTCAAAACGGTATTGATAATCATTCTCATTTGGTGTATTCTACTCATATGTGTTCGAACAAGACTTTTCATGAGTAGCAAAATGCGCAGCAAAAACGATACCAAAGTAGGTGCATTGCCTAGTCGGCATCACGCGGCAACTCAGCCCGTGCGTTATTTGGCAGGCCTCTTTCTTGTGGCTGCTTCAGCCTCTTTTGTCCCCGCCTGGGCTGACAAACCGGCTGAGCTCAACCTGTACTCTGCGCGTCACTACCATACGGACGAAGCGCTGTATAACGACTTCACGAAGACGACTGGTATCAAAATTAACCGTATCGAAGCCTCCGACAACGCGCTCATTGAACGGCTAAAAAGCGAGGGCGCAAAAAGCCCGGCCGATGTCATTTTGCTTGTGGATGCTGCTAGGCTGTGGCGTGCCGAAACAGATGGCCTCTTCCAAGCGACGCAGTCTGATTACTTAAACGCACGTATCCCCGCAAACCTTCGCTCGTCGGTACAACCTGAAGGAGTAAAGTGGTTTGGTTTTTCTACGCGTGCGCGGGTCATTGTCTATAACAAGGCACGTATGCAGGCCAGCGATGTCGACAGTTACGAAAAACTTGCAGAGCCGCGTAACAAGGGACAGGTTTGCACACGATCCGGATCACATCCTTACATGCTGTCACTCGTTGGTGCAATGATCGATCGCGAGGGTGTTCCGGCGACTGAAGCCTGGGCGCGCGGGATGGTCACGAACATGGCACGTGCGCCGCGTGGGGGCGACACGGATCAGATTAAGTCGGTCGCTTCAGGTGAGTGCGGCGTTGCGTTGACGAACTCATACTATTTTGTGCGTATGCTGCGTTCAAAAAAGCCTGAGGATCAAGCGCTGATCGCAAAGCTTGGTTTCGTGTGGCCCAACCAAAAAACGAGCGGTACGCATATTAATATTGCGGGTGGTGGCGTGGCAAAAAATGCACCTCATCCAGAAGCCGCTAAAAAATTCCTTGAATACTTAGCTAGCGATGCTGCGCAAGCTTACTTTGCTGACGGCAACAACGAATGGCCCGTGGTCACGAGTGTCAAAGTTGAGAACGACGGGCTCGCCAAGCTTGGACCTTTTAAGGTAGAAAATGTCTCTGTTGCGGCGATGGGACGTAATCAAATCGAAGCACAAAAAATTCTTGATCGTGCGCGTTTCAAATAGATACGGCCTCGGCTCAGGATCTAGCTCGCATAAAAAAGGCCTCGCTGAGCGAGGCCTTTTTTTATAGAGTCAGCGGTCGCCCACTCTATTGTTCTGCCTTAGGCGCCCCAAGGACGAATTGCAGCTTTGAGCTTCTTGTAGCCATCGATATAGCGTGGGCGTTCGCCCGCATAAATCTTATCGAAGGTTGCAAGTTGTGCATCAAGCCAGTCAGCCAATTGCTTGTTGCCTGGGTTGGCCGCTTTGTAGGCTTCGTTGATCAGAACAAAATGGATGCGTGGGTCGTAAGGCTGCTTTTCTCCACCAACCGTTTCGTCGCCGTCTAGCAAACGTAGAAGCATTGCATCGGCGGAACCGAGTGTTTGCTCATAAATTGGTGCGCCGTGGACGCGGTACATGACACTGGTCATGTCTTTGCCGTTGGTCATGGTGTAACCCATTTCTGTCCAGAGTTTCTTCATGTCGACTTTTGCGCCAACCTTATC
Organism: Burkholderiaceae bacterium; assembly: GCA_044350305.1. Taxonomy (GTDB): domain Bacteria; phylum Pseudomonadota; class Gammaproteobacteria; order Burkholderiales; family Burkholderiaceae_B; genus Zwartia. Next base: position 3,205 of record JBILHV010000022.1, on the reverse strand, counting down.
CAGCACGATCTGGCCCCAGTCGCGCAAGACATCGGGTGCATCCGCCATCAAGTCGGTCAGACGATCGCCGTCGAGGTCCGTTGCGTAAACGATGCAAGGGCGTTGACGAATCATGTCATGCAGGAGCAGACCAAAGTTGGTGTCGGAGATGTGCTCGTATATATCACCACCCCAGTTTTCCATGCCAGCCTTGAAGTCTTTTGGCAGGCAGGCAACGATTGCATCAACGTTAGCGCGGTGCTCTTCGTAGGCGTCCACTGTGTATTGACGCTTGAGCTTGAACTTTGTACCTTGGAGCAACCAACGCATGATGCCGGCGTTGATCGCGTCCTCTTGTGCCTGAGTAGGCTTAGTTGCGACGCGGCCGATTTGACCTGTCTCGTGAACCATCTTCAGGAACAGACGCGCAGCGTAGGCCATGCGCACACCTGGGGTGTTCATCTCAGAGTGGATCACGCCCGTTGCGGGATCAACTTTGAATTTCTTTTTGTCTTGCGAGTAGGGCAGACCGGGCATAAAACGGATGCTGGTGATGCCACCGTAAGGGCGCACGTTGCAATACACGCCTGCGGCAGTGCGCAGGGGAGCGTTTGCCGATTTGCCGTTCACAACCACTTTTTTGCCGCCTTCATTCACCATGAAGTCGCCAGCGGTTGACCACTTCAGGGCGGTGTAGTCGAGCTTGCCGAACCACTCGAGTGATTCCAGCTTGGAATCATGGCGGAACTGCGCCATCATCGGGACGCCTAGGAAGGGCAGGCCGAGCACGTCGAGTGCCATCAGGGTGCCGTTCAGCGCGAACATGTCGGTGAAGGCGTGTGCCACGGGCTTGACGCCACCATGGGTATTACCACCTTCCCAGATGATCGCATCGGGACACCCAGCGGGCTTGGCTGATGAGCGCTTGTAGATACCGTCAAGCATCTTGAAAAGATCGCCGCTTTGTTCTTCTTGGGCGATTTTTAGCAAATCCAAATGTTGTGTCATGAGCGAAAAGCCTCAAATTTGATAGGTGAGTAAAGATATGGAGCCAACTTCGGATTATCGCACTACTACGCGGGGAGACCAAGTTGAGTTCGCTTGTCGCTCGCCGTCCGGTTGGTGAGGGCGAACTTCATTCTGAACTTAGAGCAGCCCGATTGACTTATATCAATGCAAAAGCATTAAAAATCTATTAATTTATCTTTTAATAAAATGTAATTATATATATTAAACAAAGTAATTATTAGTCATTGATAAAGGAGAGCATGAATGGCAACTCGAAAGCAAATTGACGGGGTGAGCAGCGCTTCATCGCGTTGGACCCCATACCTCGCTGGAGTCGGAATCGGTGTGCTTAGCTGGATCGTCTTCGTCGTAGTGGCGAATCCAATTGGCATCACAACATCGATTGGACAAATTGCCGGTGGTGTCATGAGTCCGATCATTGGTTCAGAGGCCGTATCAACGAACGCCTATTGGAAAACCAATGTCATGAAACTTGACTACGGCACCTTGTTTTTAATTGGAACCTTCTTTGGTGCCCTAGCGTCGTCGTTGATATCCCGTACGTTTGTCATTGAAACAATACCCACAGTATGGTTAGAGCGCTTTGGGCCATCTAAGGTGAAGCGCTACACCGCTGCGATCGTTGGTGGTGCACTAGCAATGTATGGCGCGCGCATGGCCGGCGGCTGTACGAGTGGCAATGGGATCTCGCAAGGCTTGCAGCTAGCCGTGGTTGGCTGGACATTTTTAATGGTCATGTTTACCTCAGGCCTAATTACAGCAGCGATCGTGTTTCGTCCCAAGCTATCCAAGTAAGTGCCTCTACATAAACATTCAGGAGAACAATAATGTTTCCAATTAAAGGCGAAGCCGCCTTGATGCTCGCGGTTGTATTTGGTTTTGCGTTCGGATGGCTATTGCACCGAGGAAAAGTCACAAGCTACAACGTCATCGTTAACCAGTTTCGTTTCCGTGATTTCACAGTATTGAAAGTGATGATGACCGCAATCATTGTTGGTGGCGTGGGTGTCCTAGTGCTCAAAGATGTTGGGTTGGCCAAACTGCATATCCGTGACGCGAATATGCTGGGAACCATCGTGGGCGCTGCCATGTTTGGTGTGGGTATGGTCTTGTATGGTTACTGCCCAGGCACGGGTGTCGCCGCTGTAGCAACGGGGAGTGTGCATGCACTGATTGGTGTGGTTGGAATGCTTATCGGTGCAATTCTGTATGCGTTTTCTTTCTCTTGGGTGAAGGCCAATATCCTTTCGGTATGGGCTCTCGGTAAAGTCAGCCTGCCGCAACTATGGGGAGTGTCGCCTTGGACGCTGTATGGCGCGCTAGCTGTTGGAGCTGGGCTGTTGTTCTACTGGGTAGAGAAACAAAAGAACTAGCCAACAGTCGTCCCCTTAATTAGGGGTAGCGAGGGTGCTGAATAGCAGCCCTCGCAAAAGCTATCTAGGCCGGTGTGAACTCAAAGCCCTTGAAGTTGCTCTGGGTGACGTCATCGCAAATCTTGCGATAGTGAGCGAGCCCGCCTGCATAGGGCATGAACACGCGCGGTTTGCCGGGGACGTTTGCACCCAGATACCAAGAGTGTTTGACCGTGGGCAGTAGCGTTGCGTTGGCTGCCCGATCCACCTCTGCTTGCCACGAGTCACCGGATTGCTCGGTCGTTTCAATCACGGCCAGGTGATTGTTTTCCATGTGCTTGATGCAGTTTGTAATCCACTCCACGTGCTGCTCAATCGCGGGTGGCATATTGCAAAGCACGGAGGGGCTTCCAGGACCCGTGATGGTGAACATATTTGGAAACCCTGGGACTTGCAGGCCAAGATAGGTGCGTGGTCCAGCATGCCAGTATTCTTTGAGTTTGCGGTTATCGCGGCCAGTAATGTCGAGTTTGAGCAGCGAACCCGTCATCGCGTCAAAGCCTGTCGCAAAAACAATCACGTCTGCCTGAACTTCCTGAGTCGATGTCTTAACGCCTTGAGCAGTAATGCGCTCGAGCGGTGTCTTGCGAATATTCACTAAGGTGACGTTGTCGCGGTTAAACGCTTCGAAATAGCCTGAATCAATCGGCGGACGTTTCGCTGCGAAGGGATGATCAATATCAGCGAGATCTTCGGCAACCGATGGGTCCTTAACAATCTCTTTAATTTTTCCGCGCAGGAACTCTGCGGCTGTTTCGTTGGCTGCGGCACTCGTCAGAATGTCG
>JBILHV010000208.1:0-3967 GCA_044350305.1 Burkholderiaceae bacterium | reverse complement strand
TGCGAGATAACTTCACAACGCTTACGTGGCTTGAAGTCTTCAATGCCGTCGAAGCCTTGGCCGCGACGCTGCACAACGCAGGGCTCAAGGTTGGCGACCGCGTCGCAATTTGGCTACCCAGCCGTGTCGAAAGCGTCATGATTTTGCTGGCATGCTCGCGCAACGGCTATGTGTGTTGCCCCTCCTTACACCAAAGCTACACTGCAGACGAGATCATTACCTTACTCAAACGTATTGACTGCAAAGCAGTTTTCACTACACCAGGCTACGGCTCCGATGCCGGCAAGCAGCCGATTTTCGGCAAACTTGAGCAAGTAAAGTCGCTGCGGGCTACCTATGTCTCGGGCGCACATTTCAATCAAACGGCGCCCCTCGCAACAGGAACACTCCCCTTTCCGAAAGACAGCAGCGACCTCAACGACCAACCCGTACCCGTCGACAATCCAGACAAAATCGTTTACCTCGCATTTACGTCAGGCACAACAGGATTACCCAAGGGGGTCATGCATAGTGACAACACCTTGCTGGCCAACGGCCGCAGCATGGTGAAGGACTGGCATCACAACAACGAAACGATTTTGCTCACACTGAGCCCGCTGAGCCATCACATCGGCACGGTCGCTGCCGAACAATGGTTGAGCGCTGGTATGCAGCTCGCGATTCACAACTACGCGTCCGGTACGCCTGCCATCGATTGGATCATCGCGAGTCATGCGACCTATGTCATGGGGGTACCGACCCATGCCATGGATATTTTGGATGAGTTTCGCAAGCGCGGCTTATCTGCGCTCGGGCGGGTCAAGTCCTTTTATATGGCAGGCTCTCCCATCCCACGCGAAGTCGCTGAACAATTTCTGCGCATCGGCATTACGCCGCAAAATGTATACGGCATGACCGAGAACGGCTCACATCAATACACCTTGCCGACAGATCCTACCAATACGATTGTCGCGACCTGCGGACGCTCTGGGCTTGGTTATGAGATTCGCATTTTTGATGCCGAAAATCCAGATAACGAACTACCGATTGGACAAGTCGGTGAGATCGGTGGTCGCGGTGGCGTCTTAACACTCGGCTACTTTGATGATCAAACTGCAACAGAGCGCTCTTTCAATGGCTCTGGCTGGTTCATGAGCGGCGACCTAGGTGTCATAGACAATCAAGGCTGTCTGCAAATCGTTGGACGCAAGAAGGATCTCATTATTCGCGGTGGACATAATATCCATCCCGCGCGTATTGAAGATCTCGCGCATCGGCACGCAAACATCGCCAAGGCTGCGGCATTCCCGATCGCAGACGACCGGTTGGGCGAGCGGGTATGCCTGGCCGTACTCACGCGAACTGCTGGCGATCTCGATCCCAACGAAGTCCTGCAGCACTTGCACGCAGTCGGTCTATCCAAGTACGACATGCCCGAGTTTTTTATCGTGATGCCCGCGTTTCCCTTGACTGCTAGTGGAAAGATTCTGAAGCGCGAACTGATAGAAATGACCAAACGCGGCGAACTCCAACCTACCCCCGTGCGTTGGAAGAATCCCGAATCAGCTAGTAGCACCTAGGAGCCCCTATGGCCATTGAACTCAATATCGCCGACCAACTCGCTCACTTACACCTCAATCGTCCCAAGGCACTTAACGCGTTGAGCTTTGACATTCTGCGACAGCTCGACCGCGCTTTACAAAAAATTGAAGAGGCCATTGATGCGGGCCAAGTGCGCGGCGTCTTTGTGACTGGGGAAGGCGAAAAATCTTTTTGTGCTGGTGCGGATATCACCGAGCTCATGGGACGCACCTTGACGCAAGAGCATGAAGGTGCGCGCTTTGGTCAGAGCGTTTTTGATCGCTTGGCCGCATTACGCGTCCCCTCGGTCGCGGTTATTCATGGCTATGCCTTCGGTGGTGGCCTAGAGCTCGCACTGTCTTGCACGTTCCGCGTCGCAACGCCTGGTGCCAAAATGGGTCTGCCTGAACTCAAACTTGGCCTCATCCCTGGATATGGTGGCACCCAACGCCTACCCCGTGTCGTTGGCCAAGATCGTGCACTGGACATGATCTTGTCTGCGCGTACAGTCGATGCAACGGAAGCTGAGCGCATCGGACTTGTCACGCGTGTCGTCGACTCGAAAGATCCTGCTGCAGTCGGCCGCGAGTTTTTAAAACCCTACCTCAAACACGGGCTGATTGCGCTAGACATGGCCAAGCAAGCTATCCTGCGTGGCATGCAAACCACGCTTGCCGAGGGGCTTCGTATCGAGCGAGACTGCTCAACACTGGCTTTTCGCTCAGCAGATGCCACAGAAGGGATGACCGCCTTTTTAGAAAAACGCCCTCCTGTATTTAAGGATCAATAGAAATGACCGCCTCCACTTCAAAGGGTTGCATCATCGTGACGGGCGCAAGCCGCGGAATTGGTGCAGCGATCTCGCTTGGATTAGCACGTGCAGGCTATGCGGTGGGATGTCTATCACGATCAGGTGAGGCACCTCATGTCGATGGCGCAACAGACGCCGACCGAGCACAGTGGTTTAGCGCAAAATGCGATGTCAGTCGACCCGAACAACTCAAAGATGCCTTCGCTGATGTCGTGACGCGTTGCGGCCAACCCATCGTTGGTCTAGTCAATAACGCCGGTATTCATTCACAAGGGCGCGTCGAGAGCATCGCGGAGGCGGAGTTCAAGAACGTCATGGATGTCAACGCCTACTCAGTTCTTGCTGCAAGCCAGGTGGCATATCCTCACTTACTTGAAAACAAGAGTGGCCTAATCGTGAACATCGGCTCGTTCTTTGACAAGCTGGGTATCAAGCAACACCTTACCTATTGCGCCACAAAGGCGGCCGTTGCGGCCATGACGCGCTGCATGGCCGTCGAATGGGCCTCGAAGGGAATTCGCGTATTGAACGTCGCGCCAGGCTATATCCAAACCGACTTTAACCGCGAGATGCTCGAGAAAGGACCGCTTGCTGAGTTCCTCGCCAAACGCATTCCCGCCGGCGTGCCAGGCAAGGCTCAGGATGTCGGCCAACTTGTTACCTCACTTTTTGTACTGAATTCCCCGTACATGACGGGAGAAACCATCTACATTGATGGTGGACACGGCATGTTGCAATAATTTCGGACACCCATCATGAATGTATTAAGTCGTCTCGACGCCTCGCAGAAATGGACACAAGAGGAATCCATGCTGTTGGATTCAGTACAGCAGCTCGCGCGTGAAAAAATTGCGCCGCGTGCGGCTGCGTACGATAAATCAGGTGAGTTTCCTTGGGATAACGTCCAAGAGATTAATGCACTCGGTTTGAATGCCATGTTCATCCCCGAGGAATACGGCGGTGCACCACTTTCTTACGCTTGCTACCTCGCGTGCGTACGCGAACTTAGTCAAGCTTGCGCCTCGACCGGCATTATCTGGGCGACGAATTTTCATGCCATTAAGCCCTTGATGGACTTCGGCAACGAAGAGCAAAAAAAACGCCTACTACCTCGTATCGCTGAGGGTGGACTCGCTTCCCTGGTCATCACCGAGCCCACAGCAGGATCTGATGCCACGGGCATGAAAACTACTTTCACGCCGGATGGTGATTCGATCATTGTGAATGGCAGTAAGATCTTCATCTCGAACGGCGATGTTTCTGATCTGTACGTTATGTTCGGTAAGTGGAGTGACATCCCTGGCAGCAAGGAATCGATCTCCGCAGTGGTTCTTGAAAAGGGAACACCCGGTTTCAGCATCACCGGCACCGAAGACAAAATGGGTACGCGCGCCTCTGGCACAGCATCGTTAGCCTTTGACAATGCGCGCATTCCTCGCGCGAACCTTTTGTGCGCCCCCGGTGATGGTTTAAAAATCTTACTGGCCTCGCTCAATAAATCCAGGCCGAGCGTCGCAGCGCAAGCCCTTGGAATCGCTCGCGCCGCCTTTGAAGATGCGATTGAATACATGAACAATCGCAGTCAGTCAGGCAAGC
>JBILHV010000207.1:0-3968 GCA_044350305.1 Burkholderiaceae bacterium | reverse complement strand
AAAGGCTTCACCTCGACAAATTCGGGGAATGTAAAACTCTTTTTGTGCCTCAGTGCCGTAGCGCAAAATCAGAGGACCGCTTTGTCGATCTGCAATCCAATGCGAGGCAACAGGCGCACCGGACGCCAACAACTCTTCAGACAGCACAAAACGCGAGAAAAACCCCTTACCCGATCCGCCGTAAGCGGCGGGAATCGTCAACCCCAGCCAGCCTTTTGCTGCAAGACGTCGGCTAAAGCCATCGTCGGTTCCCATCCAGGAGCGCGACTTGATGTGCGCAGGCACATCCCGCATTTCTTGCTTTAAGAAAGCACGAACCTCAGCGCGAAAGGCTCGCTCTTGTTCGGGCACCTGAGTGAACTCTAATGCGGTAAGCATATTCGTACGTATCCGGAAATTAAGAAAACTCAATCTAAGATGCCTGAGGCATCTGACCGCAATATACTAGGAATACAGCGACGTCGATCCAAGCCTCGATTGTAGGGGTTTGAAGAGTCCGGGGACAATCACTAAGGATAAAGACATGAGTGAAACTAAGCTATTAGGCGCGGGATATATCTGGCAAGAACTGGCTGTCGGCCAGCGGTTCCGAACCTTCCGTCGCACCATCACCGAGACCGACATTGTCAATTTCATTAGCGTCACAGGGATGCTCGAGACTATTTTTATCGATACGACCTTCTCGCACGGTGCAATGAAAGGTCGCCCCGTACCTGGCGGACTCACCTACGGACTCATCGAGGGCCTGTTAATGCAGGGGATGGTACAGGGCACGGGCTTGGCGTTGCTAGAGGTGCATAAAAAGATCTTGCAGCCCGTCATCGCAGGCGATACCGTTTGGGCTGAAGTCGAGGTCACGGCAATACGGCCGACGTCTAAACACAACAGAGCGGTCGTGACGTCACGCGTGGATGTGAAAAATCAAAACAATGTGGACGTGATGACCTATACCGCGGTCAGAATGCTAGCGGGCGAGCGCCACTAGCCGTGCGTTTATTCCAAGTCTCTGACCGAGGTCATGAAAAACGTCAGCGCACTGGACCCGGCAGCGACGAGCCAAAAAAAGAAAAAACCTGCCGCATACAGGACATCACGCTCTAATCGGATATAGCCAAAAATGGCTACATCCAAAGGGTCAACGAGCGCAAAGACTACTGCACTCGCTGCGCCGGCTATCAAGAAAGATGGCCATAAAATCCACATCAGCGTTCGCCCTTTCATAGCAGTCTCCGGTCAACGTGCTTGCGTGACCGGCGGCGTACCGGAGGTTTGCTCAACCACCAGGCCGCGCTTCATCCCGCCATCGACAATCGCCTGATCCCCAAAGCTCGTAAACGCTAAGGTAATGGTGATCACACACCCCACGATTGCGAGTGCCGGTCCAGCCATCAACAACCACGGCCACCGCTCGCGCCACCAAGGCGTCGCCACCAACTGCTCATTCGAGAAAGTCAATCCATTGCTAGGCTGCATTGTGATTCCTTAATAAGGGACAATAAAACTCGATTTTTCACGAATTTCTGTCAAGAGTTTTCCTTCAGGAGTCGTAGACTTTGTGACGAAGGTGATGGGATGGGGACCCGATGACATCGCCCCTAAAGGAACACGCACCACGACGGCAACGATACGATTCGACGCACTAGGGATTTCAACCGTTGTGCTTGACGCATTGCCATCAACGATTTTTAACGTAAGCCCTGGCGCACCCTCAACACTGAGTGTTAAGTGCAAAGAATCCTCGGAGGCATTTAGCATCTGCAAACGGTAAACGTTTTCAATGAGTCCACCGGCGACTTCTCGACCAAGCATCCCGCGGTCTCGGATCACATCAACCCGGAGTGTCGTGCGCGTTGCAAGCGCACCTATAAATACCGAGACTAGGACCAGCATCAACACAGAATAAATCAATACTCGAGGGCGAAATAAATAGCGCCGGATCCCGTGCGCTGTGAGCTTTTCCTGTAAGGCGCGCTCAGAGGTGTATCGAATCAATCCCGTCGGATACTCAAGCTTCGTCATGACCTCGTGACACGCATCGACACAAGCGCCACAACCAATACACATATATTGCAGACCTTGGCGGATATCTATGCCTGTGGGACAGACCTGCACGCAAATACTGCAATCCACGCAGTCCCCCAGCCCCTGTTTTTTATAGTCAACTTTTTTGGAACGCGAACCCCGAGGCTCACCGCGCTCATTGTCATACGTCACCACCAAGGTATCTCGATCAACCATCACGCTCTGAAAACGAGCATACGGGCACATATATTTACAAACTTGCTCGCGCAAGAACCCAGCATTACCCCATGTGGCGAAGCTATAAAACAACAACCAAAACCATTGCCAGGGGCCTAGCGTAAATGCCATCAAGTCAGCCATCAAGCCGCGCACCGGGGCGAAGTAACCAATAAAAGAAAACCCGGTCCACACTGCGACCGCCAGCCATAGCAAATGTTTGGTGACTTTGATGCGTACTTTGCGCAAGGAAAGCGGTGACTCATCCAAGCGAATACGCGCGATACGATCACCCTCAGTGCGCCGCTCAATCCACATAAAGATTTCGGTATACACCGTCTGCGGACAGGCATAGCCGCAAAACAATCGACCCGCGATGGCCGTGAACAAAAACAAGCCCAGCGCAGAGATAATCAATAGGAGCGTCAAATAGATAACGTCTTGCGGCCACAGCACCATGCCAAAGATATAAAACTTACGCGCACCCAGATCAAACAACACCGCTTGTCGGCCGCTCCAGGTTAACCACGGCAATCCGTAGAAAAGAGCTTGGGTCAGAACGACTAACGCGATACGCCAACGTGCAAACCAACCCACGACAGAGCGCGCATAGATTTTCTGGCGTACATCAATGAGCGTCTCTTCGACTGAATCGCCTGCGTCGAAGCGATCTGCAGCCCCCAAGGGTCGCCAAGCCAACGGCTCTAAGGCGGCGGCTTGAGCGCTACGGGTTTTAGGCTCATCTGGCACGCACTACACTCATTTCGTCGTTGCAGCGGCGATACCCGTTACGTCTCGACCGCCTGACAACCCCCATACCCAAGCAGTCAGTAAGCGAATTTGATCGGCAGTCAGCACATGCTCTTGCGCAGGCATGCGATTGTTGCGGCCATTCAGAATGCTGTGCACAATCGTTGCTTCTGAACTGCCATAGAGCCAGACATCGTCGGTGAGGTTAGGTGCCCCTAAGATTTTATTACCCTTGCCATCAGCTCCGTGACACGCCACGCAGTTATTCAGGTATTCACGTTTACCGCGTATGACTCGAATCTGATCATACGCAAGGCCTGACAACGAGCGCACATAATGGGCAATATCGCCAGCGGTACGCGCATCCACGACCGCTTGCAAAGCAGGCATCACACCATTACGACCGTTGGTAATTGACGCCTGCAAAGCTTCTGGCGTTCGGCCGTAGAGGGAGTCGCCTTCGACTAAATTTGGAAAACTGGTGCTGCCTTTGGCATCCGAGCCGTGACACTGCGCACAATTATTTAAAAACAGACGTTGCCCGATTACGCGCGCTTCCATATCCACAGCAATCGCTGGGATATCTAACTTAGCGAACTTATCGTATAGGGGCTTGACCAGAGCATCCTGTTGCGTTTGATCCTGACGCACCTCTTGTGCAGAGGTGTAGCCCAAGCTTCCGGTAAACGTCCCGAGTCCAGGATATAAAACTAAATAACCCAATCCGAAGATGCACATCACAACGTACATCACCGTCCACCAGCGCGGCACTGGATTGTTTAGTTCCCGCAAATCGCCATCCCACACATGTCCGGTGTCTTGCACCGTCACGGTACGTGCACCCAACCATTTGCGTTGTGAAAATATCAACCACAAACACCAAACAATTCCGAGCAACACAATGCCGGCAATGTAGTATCCCCAAAAACCACTAACAAAATCGCTCATGACCGTACGTCCTCAGTAGCTGACTTGCTCCC
>JBILHV010000021.1:0-12154 GCA_044350305.1 Burkholderiaceae bacterium | reverse complement strand
GCCGCCGTTGCTGCAAGTGAAGGACAATCTGTACTGCTGTTGGAATCGGCAAAGAGTATCGGAGGCACCACGGCCATTTCTGGGGGAATGGTCTGGATTCCTGCAAACCATAAGATGAGTTCTGTTGGTCTTGAGGACAGCCTTGAGTCTGCCGTCAGTTATCTCAAGCAGACTGTTCCAGATTCAAGCGAGGGCATGGATACGTTTTTAAACGAATCTGATCCAGCCATTCGCTACCTTGAGCAGCATACGACCCTCAAATTGCGTCCTGTTAAACGGTACCCTGATTACTATCCAGAGTTATCCGGTGCAACACTTGGCGGCCGTGTCCTTGAGCCGGTGCCCTTTGATGGGCGTGAGCTAGGGAGTCATTTCGCAGACCTGAGATGGCCCTTGCCGGAGTTTATGTTGTTCGGCGCAATGATGGTGAGCCGAGAAGATATTCCTCATTTGCGACGCGTAGGCCGATCGCTGCGCTCGACCATTCATGCAATCAAATTAGTCGTTCGGTATGCTTTCCAGCGACTGACGCACCAACGCGGAACGACCCTATATCTGGGTAATGCGTTGGCGGGGCGCCTGTACAAGTCCGTTCTGGCACTGGGTGTGACGGTCAAAGTAGAGACCCCTGTAGTCGAGCTGCTGAAGACTCCAGATCATGGACGTGTGACGGGTGTGCGCGTCGATGCGCGAGAGGGCTCACAGGACATCATCGCAGACAAAGCAGTGATTCTTGCCACGGGTGGCCTATCGCATAGCGCTTTGCTCAGACGAAGCTACATTCCAGACGGGGTGAGTGATATCACTGCCTGTATGCCCTCTGAGGCGAATTTGCGCGGCGCAGAGTTGGCGACGCAAGCGCTGGATGCGCAAATGTCTGCAGCAACACAACAAGGCGGATTTTGGGTACCCGTTTCAGTTTTTCGAAGAGAGGATCAATCACTTGGCGTCTATCCGCACACGGTCACGGATCGTGCGAAGCCAGGATTGATTGCGGTGAATCAACTGGGTAAGCGCTTTGTGAATGAAGCCGTTTCCTACCATGAGTTTGTCAAAGCGCAGGTGAATGCGCAGAATAATGCCGTGCCAGCGTATCTCCTGTGTGACAGTCAATTTTTATGGAAGTACGGGCTGGGCAAAATAAAATCTTTCACGCGTATGCTTGATGCAGATATTGCGTCGGGCTACTTAAAGCGCGCGCAGACCATTGCTGAGTTGGCTGCAAAACTGGGCGTCCCGATTGAGAATCTGACGCAGACCGTGGACTCATTTAATGTCCATGCCGCACGCGGAGAGGATCCTATGTTCGGGCGCGGCTCGAACGCGTATCAATGTCATCTCGGAGATATGGATCAACAGCCAAATCCATGTGTCGCAATGATTAATCGCGCACCGTTTTATGCCGTCGAGGTCATCCCTTCAGATCTAGGGATGTCTGCTGGACTAAAAACGGATACGAATGCCTGTGTGCTTGGCCCAGACGGTACCGCTATCACCGGGCTTTATGCCTGTGGCAATGATATGGCTTCGATTATGAATGGTGCCTATCCGGGGCCCGGCATTACGCTAGGCCCCGCACTGACTTTCGCATACCTTGCTGCCCGACACGCGTCGCGTCTGGTCTGATGCCCGCTATTTAACGGGCGTGCGGCTTGCCGTAAATCGGTTCCTTGTAAGGAATAGGCGGTAACTGCCAGGTTCCCGTGGACGGTGGGCGTATATTCGCATCGACGTGCACGTCGATCACGCAAGGACGCTTGTTCTTGATAGCGCGTTCAATCGCTCCCTTGAGATCTTGAGGCTTGGTCACGGTGATGCCATCTGCACCGCAGGCTCTGGCCCACGCAGCAAAGTCGGGGTTATATTGCTCACCTGTTTGCCCTTTGTAAAAGGCAGTGCCGATTTCTCGGCCATCGAAGAGGCCATACTGCAGATCGCGAATTGCACCCCATGCAAAGTTGTTCCAAACAATCCAGACGACCGGCAGGTTGTATTCCACTGCCGTACATAAAACGTACGGCGCCATCGTGAAGCCACCATCCCCCACCACCGCGACGCATGGGCGATCCGGGGCGGCGAGTTGCGCGCCAAGAACGCCACACACTCCAAAACCCATCGAAGAATAACCCCAGCTATTGAGCATGCTTTGAGGGCGCTTGGCCCGCCAGAACTGCATAAACCAGTTGTGATGCACACCAGAGTCCAGCGACAGAATGGCATCGTCGGGCAACATTTGCTGAACAGCACTGACTACAAACTCAGGGCGTAAAGGGCTGGTTGAATCAGTAAAGTGTGGCGAAACGAACTTGTCCCACTCTGCTTGCCATCCTTGAACTTGCTCACGCCACTGTACCCAGTTATTAATATGGATTGCAGCACGTGCCGCTGCACCGGCTAAAAGTTGACCCATGAATGTCTTGGCATCCGCGATGATTCCAAGCGTTGGCGGGTAGTTGCGTCCGAGCTCTTGCGGATCGATATCGATATGAATCAATTTGGTGGTTGGAAAATTCCATGAATATCCCGGTAACCAAGTTGAGGATGAGCGGTCGTCAAAGCGCGTGCCAATCGTAATCACTAAATCAGCGAACCTACCCGCCTGATTGGCAGGATACGCACCGTTTCGTCCGATAAAGCCGAGCGCAAGAGGGTTGTTCCCATCGACACAGCCCATGCCGTTGGGTGAGGTGATAACGGGGATGCCATATTTGTTGACGAACTCTGTAATCTCTGGACCCGCCTCTGCGAGCGTGGCGCCGTGGCCGATGAACAATACGGGTTGTCTGGCCTGCTCAAGAAGCTTCAGCGCTTCATTGATGTCATAGTCGCTCGCGCCTGGTCGATGCGGGCGGTCGAGATGAGAGCGCGCCGGGATCTCAACATCGGCCTCTTCTTGAAACACGTTGTAGGGAATATCGAGGTTCACTGGACCGGGGCGGCCTGTCACCATGGTATCCATCGCTTGGCGCAAGGCAAGCGGCAACATGTCTACGCGTGTCGGTTGAAAAGCGCGTTTCACTACGGGACGCAGCACCTGCGCGAAGTCCGCTTGATTGTGTTTGTATAGTTCTTGAAAAGGTGCGCGGTTGTGTTGCGAGGTGGGCACGTTAGCGGTGATCGCCATAAAGGCAGACGAATCGGATAGCGCCGTGGCGAGTGACATGACTAGGTTGGCCGACCCTGGCCCGGTTGAAGTAAGCGTCGCGACGGGGCGATGCTTGACGCGGTAATAGGCGTCAGCCATGTGGCCCGCACACTGTTCGTGGCGAGGCGATATCAGTTGAATTTTGTCACGCACATCGTACAAGGCATCGAGAATGCCGACGTTACCGTGCCCGCAAATACCAAAGATGTAGGGCACACGTTCTTGTACCAATGTCTCGGCGATTAACTGACCGCCTTTCATCATTGCCATGTTTTAGTCCGCTTTGTGGAGTTGAGACAAAAAGTCAGATGGGTGTGATTTGATCGTGCACCGGCGTCGTAATCACCAAAAACACCAAGGTATCGAGCCCCGTGTTCGAAAAACTATGCCTCACCCCCGGAGGGATGTAGACATAGTCATGCTCGCGCATCAATTTCTTCTGCTCATTTAACGTCAAGATACCTTCACCTTTGAGTACGTGATAAATCTGTTCCTGTACCTGGTGAACGTGCTCCTCAACATAAGCCATCGGTTCGTAGGATGAAATCCGATAGTCAATGCGCTTGCTCCCTGAATTTTCTTCAGAGACAAGCGCTTTGGATAGGGCTCCTCCGTGATGTCCTGGGAATTCCTGCCAAAGCACTTCCGCGATGTGGCTGGTAAAGGCGGCTTGGTGAGTGGTAGTGGAAGACTTGCTCATACGGTTCCTAGCGAGATGGCTATGTTGGGAAAGGTTTTTATTGACGAGGAATGTTGGCGCTAATCACAACATCACCGAGACGCTTGATTTCGGCGGCGATGAAGGCGTTGAACTGCGCGGGCGTTGTAGGTGCTGGGATCACGCCTTGGGCATTGAGTGACTTGACCACGGCAGGAGAATTCAGCACCGTCGCTGCGTCTTTAGAGATTTTTGCAACAATCGCGGGTGGTGTTTTTCCAGGCGCCATGAGGCCATACCAGTGGTCATAGATCATGCCGGGGATAACTTCCGAGATCGCTGGGATGTCGGGCATCAATGCTGCGCGTTTATCGGTACTCACCGCTAACGCAATGAGCTTACCTTCTTTGATAAAGGGCAAGGTCAGTCCCAAGGGCGACCAGTAAAACGCAGCGCGACCGGCTGTCGTGTCGACGAGTGCCTCGCCTGTGCCTTTGTAAGGAACGTGCACGATGTCAAGCTTGCCCATGCCTTTAAACATTTCACCGTTAAAGTGCGTGCCGCTACCAACCCCTGCAGACGCGAAATTCAGCTTACCTGGTTGCGAGTTAATCAGTTTGATGAGGTCCTGCACAGTTTTAACGCCAAGCGATGGAGAAACGACGAGTACGTTCGGCACGCTTGTGCCAAAGGTCACGCCGGTGAAATCTTTGAGCGTATCGTAGGGTAAAGATTTGTAGAGCGTCGGATTGATGGCGTGCGAGGCTGAGGTAAACATTAATGTGGTGCCGTCGGGGTCTGCGCCTGCGACGATGCGACTACCGATCGTGCCACCCGCACCGGGACGATTGTCGACGATCACGGGTTGACCCCAGATCTCTTGAAGCCCACGTCCAAGTTCACGCGCAACGATATCAACCTGACTGCCGGCGGTGAAAGGCACCACGATTTTTACAGGCTTGCTTGGAAAGTTGGTTTGAGCAACGGCTGGCCCAGCCAGAGCGGCTCCTAATACGGCGATGCCTAAGGTTCTTACGATTGTTGACAGCATGATTATCGTCTCCTGGTTTTTATGGTTCTAAATAAACACAACTATTACAACTGCTTCATCCCGTCGGGTTTTCCGACCTTTCTGTTAAATTTTTATCGGATCGTGGCCATGCCCGCCTGAGCGACTTGAGCGTCTTGGTGCGACAACACGCCAGAGACCCCAATCCCGCCGATCACTTCCCCATTGTCGATGATGGGAAACCCGCCTTCGAGCGGGGTGACGCCTGGCACTGCCATGAAACGTAAACCCTCGCCACCTGCGGCAATCCCATCTTGAAACATTTTTGTTGGTCGACGGAAGTTCACGGCGGTTAACGCCTTACCGGTCGCAATTGCCATGCTTGAATGCTGTGTCTGATCAAGACGCTGAGCCAGTACCAAGCTGCCGGAAGAATCCGCAATCACGATGGCCACGGGCCATTGATTTTTGGTCGCCTCCGCCTCGGCGGCAAGCATCATTTTCTTTGCTCGCTCGAGCGTAATGGGGCGCCCATAAGGCATAGGTTTGTCTAGAATTGGGGTGTTTGTTGTCATTTTTTAGGTGGCAATGTTTTAAAAGGGTCTAGCGATCTTATACTTGACCGCGCAAGTGGATAACAAGGTATTTTGTCTGATGCTAGGGAAGTCCCCAAGCGAGGAAGCAGCGATGGCAATTTTGGATGTCGATCACGTCAACGTTACAACGAGTGACCTTGAGCGGATGAGGCGGTTTTATACCGAGGTGCTGGGGCTGACGGAAGGGGTACGACCGCCTTTCACTCGTCCCGGTGCCTGGATGTATTTGGGTGGACGCGCTGTGGTGCATATTTCTACGGGGCGTGCACCTGTTGGCCAAAGTAGCGATGCGTTTGACCATATCGCTTTTAAAGCGAATGATCTAGAAGCCACACGTGCGCAACTTCAACGCCATGGCGTCGCGTTTACCGAATTCGGTGTGCCTGATCGACAACTTCATCAGCTATTTCTCAGAGACCCTGAGGGAATGCAGATTGAGCTGGTGTTTTCCGGAGAAGATGCGCGCATCGCCCGCGAAGAAGGCGCGGCAGTTGATGTGACTCAGCGCGGTGATCTGGCGAAGTCTTTGAAGTGAGAGATGGATTGATGCTGCCGATTGCTCGGCAGCAGAACGTATAGCGAGTTTTTTGTTGGAGTGTTTGCAGAGCATCACCGCTTAGAGCATCACCACTTGGTAATGCCCTGCGATAAGCAAATGATGCTTAACGTGTAAACGCTTAATCTACTCGTGCGCCAGAGTCTTTGACGATTTTTTCCCACGTTGCAAGGTCATCCTTGAGCAGTGCGGCGAACTGCTGTGGTGTGTTTTGCAAGGGATCGCAGCCTTGCTTGATCAGCCTGTCTTGAACGTCCTTATCTGCCAAGGCGGTTTTGATCGCGGCATTGAGTTTGTCAACGATAGCCGCAGGTGTGCCAGCCGGAGCCAAAATGCCGTACCAGGGTGTTGAACCGAAGCCGGGAATGGTTTCGCTAATGGAAGGCGTGTTGGGTAATGCCGCGATACGCTTTTCGTTGGTGACGGCTAAGGCCTTGATCTTGCCTGAGGCGAGCAAAGCCAAGGAGGAGGGCGCGCTCTGGACGGATACGGGCACTTGACCACCTGCTACGTCTGTAGCGGCCGCAGCAGCACCTTTATACGGTATGTGTTGCATATCGATGCCGACTTTCTGCTTGAACATCTCTACGATCAGATGATTGAGCGTGCCATTACCTGCTGAGGCGTAGTTGATCTTTCCGGGATTGGCTTTCGCTTGCGCGATGAGTTCATTCACATTGTTGGCCGGGAAGGCGGAGTTGACCACGAGCACGTAGCCGGCACTGGCAACTAGACCGACAGGGGTGAAGTCCTTGACTGGATCAAAACCGGTTGTCTTGTAGAGCCAAGGGTTGATTACTTGCGTGCTGTTTGTCGTGAGCAAAAGCGTGTAGCCATCAGGCTTGGCTTTGGCTGTTGCCGCGGTACCGATATTGCCACCTGCGCCGGGGCGGTTTTCGACAACAAACTGTTGGCCGAGTACCTCACTGAGTTTGGCAGCAACGATGCGTGCAATGGTGTCGTTAGCACCGCCTGTCGCTTGCGGAACGACGACAGACACAGGGCGATTCGGGTAATCAGCCTGTGCAGAGGCCGTGCTAATGAAGGTTGTCGCTAATGCGGCTCCAGCGAGGATGGCGCGGGTGGTGCTAGAAAAAAAACGCATGAGTCTCTCCGAGATATTTGTTGTGTGGTTATACCCTACGATTTGACGAAGGAAATACGCCAACTAGCATATTAGTACACCAACCAGCGTATTAGTACGCTAAACAGCGCATATACGAACCGACCAGATACTGCAAAACTACGATTCGCATTTTTTTTGTGCGGCTGTTTTCTGCGCGCTTGTTTTATTGGCGACGCATTTGTCGTGCGCGGGTGATTTTTGGATTTTTGCGATGCATCGCTGGTCTCGGGGAAGTTTTTTTTATTGTTGTACTTACGCTAAGGTCAAATCCTGCGCGTTTGCGCGCGCGTGTGCGCTTCGCTGCCGCTCAATGCTAAGGGCAGTTTCGTTTGGCCTGATGGGAGCTTTGGTCGCTCCGACGATCTTCGCGCAGGGTATTGATGCGGGTGCCTTGCAGCAGAATTTGCAGCGACAAGTTCCTTCGACTTCGCCCTTAAATTTACCCACACCGACTGCACCACGCTCGGCGCCTGAAGCCAAGCCTGATCAAGCAACGTTAATCGTCAAGCGTTTTGATCTACAGGGCGTACAGTTGTTGTCTGCGGAAAGTGTTCAAGAGGCTTTGCAACCGTGGCGCGACAGACCCGTCACATTCGACGATTTACAAAGGGCCTGCGAAGCGGTAGAGGCCTTGTATCGCAAGCGCGGCTATATCGTCCAAGCAATTTTGCCGCAACAAAAAATTGCCGATGGAATCTTGATCATTCAAGTGATCGAGGCCAAGCTCGGTGCTGTCATTGTGGATGAGGCGGGGCAAGGCATTCGTTTTGGTAAAGACCGTACGAGAAACTATGTTCTGAGTGCCAATCAAATCGGCAAACCTCTCGACACCCAGGCGATTGCCCGTTCAGTGATTATCTTGAACGAAGTCCCAGGCGTTTCCGTGACCAGTGCCCTGGAAGCAGGGGCCAATGAAGGCGAAACAAACTTACGCGTCAATCTCACCGAGACGGGGCTATTTACCGCTCGGGCCGAAGCAAATAATTACGGTAGCCGCTCAACCGGTTCTGCCCAAGCCAGTGTATCTGCGGGGCTCAATAATCCCTTGAGGTTCGGCGATCAGTTATCTGCAAACGGAATCTATTCTGAGGGGTCGCAGTTCACTCAGGCGTCGTACAACTTTCCGGTCGCTGCAAATGGCTTGCGTGCTGGCGTTTCCGCCAACTACCTCGGTTACAAAAATATCGGTGATTATGCGCTGAATGGTGGTTACGGCAGCGCGTCGGTTTTGAGCGCAAATGCTGCATACCCTTGGTTACGCAGTGAAGGTGCAAACGTCAACCTGACAGCGCAGTTCGATAACAAAACTTACTTGAACAAAAACATTCTGACCGATGCTGTCATTAGTAACTATCAAATCAACTCGTTGAATTTGGGTGTTTCGGGCAATGTTTATGATGGCTTTTTCGCAGGAGGGGTGACAAATGCCTCGCTCAATTTGGTCTTAGGTCAAATAAGTGCGTTGGGTGCGTCACCCACAAATTTCGGCCAATTTCAAGATGAGACTGGGAAGCTGTCGCGCATCACGCCATCAAGCTATCAAAAGCTAACATTTTCAGTGAATCGCGTGCAAACGATCGTGCCTGAGCGCACGCGTCTGTTGTTAAATTTTTCTGGCCAATTGGCAAGCGCCAATTTGAATTCAGCCGAGCAGTTTTATTTGGGCGGACCCTATGCGGTACGTGCTTATCCCGTCGCCCAAGGTGGTGGCTCGCAGGGCGCATTAGGTTCGATCGAATTGCAACACGCGCTCTATCCGGGTCTGATGGGAGTTGCTTTTTTTGATGCAGGTTTAGTGCAGCAGTTTGTGAACCCCTACTACAACTGGCAAGGTCAGACCAACGCAAACAATGTCTATAGCTTGATGGGGACGGGCGTTGGCTTTCGCTATGGTTATCAAAGCGTAACGCTTGCCGCCTTGGTTGCGTGGAAGGTCGGCAATAACCCGTTGTACAGCCAGGCGGGCATTCCGGTGAACACCGATAACACCAACACCAACCCCCGCGGTTGGCTTACTGCGAGCTATCAGTTCTGATCATGACGCGCCGACTCATCCCTTCGTTGCTTTTTGCACAGGCTTTTAGCCTGTGTGTAGCAACGAGCGTATGGGCCGCGCCTCCTGGTGGTTTACCTCGTGTGGGCCCTGCAGGAACGAACACCGCTCTACCCACTAATGGTCAGGTCGTGGCGGGCCAGGCGACGATCAGTCAAAAAGGTAATACGTTGACGATCAATCAGACCTCGGATCGTGCGGTCGTGAACTGGAATTCATTTGATGTAGGTTCAAATGCGCGCGTCAATATTCAGCAACCGAGCAAGAATTCTGCGACGTTAAATCGGGTAACCGGTGCAAGTGCCTCGCAGATCGATGGCGCGATCAATGCGACCGGACGCGTGGTAATTAGCAATGCCAATGGCGTGACCTTCGGGAAGGGTGCTCAAGTTGATGCCGCTGCGGTGGTCGCAACAACTATGAATCAGTCTGATCAGGACTTCATGGATGGCAAAAACACCTGGACAGGTAATGGCAAAGGCGCAGTGATCAACAAGGGCACGATTCGTGTCACGGATGCAGAAGGTTACGTGGCCTTGCTGGCGCCAGAGGTGCGTAATGAAGGCTACGTGTTGGCGACGAAAGGTCGTAACAACGCAGTCGTAATGGCGGGTGGTGAGCAGATTACGTTGAATTTCCAAGGGCAACAGCTGGTTGGTGTGAATGTCGATAAAGGTGCGTACGACGCTCTGATTGAAAATCAACGCGTTGTTGAAACACACGGCGGGCTGATTGTGCTGGCAGCAGGTACTGCGAATCAATTGATGCGCTCGGTCGTTCGGAATACCGGTCGCTTGACCGCATCCTCCATGGTAAACAATGGCGGTGTGATTGAGTTGGTCGGTAACAACGTGGTGAATACTGGCAAAGTCGTCGTGAATACACAAGGCACCGATGCGACAGCGGGTCGGGTCGCGGTGACAGCTAATACAGTCACGCAAGCTGGCAAGGTGTCGGCCGATGGTAAAGGCGCGCGCAGTAACGGTGGTCGAGTCACGATTGCTGCTGACGACGTCACACTCGCGACGGGGTCTATAACGACCGCAAAAGGTCGTGCTAACGGTGGTCTCGTTAACGTTGGGACAACCGAGGTGACTTATAACGCTGACGCGAATGGCGTGCGCAGCAATATCATCGTACGCAATTTGGCCCAGGCGGTCATAGTGCAAGTCGGTGCAACGGTTGACGTGTCGTCGACTGAGCGCGGTAATGGTGGTGAAATCAATATTTTGTCAAGTCACCAAACAACGATTGCGGGCGTGTTGGTTGCAACAGGCGGACGTTTCGGCGGCAACGGTGGCTCGGTTGACACCAGTTCGGTTGGTGTACTGTCGATTGTGCAATCAGCGATCGTTCATGTCGCTGCACCTGCTGGTCGTCCTGGCCGTTGGATGCTTAACTCCGCGAGCCTAGTGATCGATGCTGGCTTAGCAAGCGCAATCTCATCTACACTTGCCAGCGCCAATGTGACAGTCGCGGTATCGCGTAGCTTGACAGTTGCCGCAGGTGTGTCGATTGCGAGCTCTGCCTCAGCAGGAACTGCATTGACCTTGCTAGCGACGGATACGATTACGAATCAGGGGAGCATAGCGACTGCGGCCTTAAGCCTAAGATCGGCGTCTGTTTCGTTGGCGGCAGGAAGCACGACAGCGTCAAAGCAGACGTATATCAGTGCTCAAAACGTAGGCGTGAACGGTACTGTATCGACGGGCGCAGCGGGTACGCTTGCTAACGGTACTGTGATAACCGTCGTCTCTTTGAGCGGGGCCGGCGGTGGTGCGAGTGGTTCGACCCGCGGCACACGTGCCCGCTCAGACTCTAGTGGGTCAGAAAATGATGGTACGTCAGTAGCGACATCTAGTGCTACGTCGAGCATCAAAAAAGCCGTGCCGCCTACGATTACCATCGAAGCGACTGAAAGTATCTCCCTCGGACAAACTGCAGTTTTGAACGTGTCAGCCAGCATAGCCTCTGCGCCTAGTGCGCACGCTGCAACGGAGGGTGGCGACATTATCCTTGCTGCGCCTCGTATTAGCACTCAAACTGGCAGTCTGATTCAGGCTAACGGCAACAACGGGCCCGGCGGCAATATCGCACTTCAAGCGCAACAACAGTTACGTGTATCTTCTCTGATCCAAGCCAACGGTAGCACCGGTGGCGTGATCAGTCTCACTGCCCCAGACAGCAACGGGGTCGTGGCAATCCAAAACTCAAATATCCAGGCTAACGGCTCAACTGGCCGTGGCGGTACCATCTCGATTGGCGCAAGCGCAGACACGTCGGTCGCAAACTCTGTCATCACTGCAGAGGGTGTTCAACAAGGCGGTAAGGTTTTAATCGGCAATGATGCTCAACAAAGCACATTGCCGTTTTCATTGGTGACGAGTCTTGATGCGGCAACCCGCGTCAGTACACAAGCCAGCAGCATTGACGGTATCGGTGGTTTTATTGAAACCTCGGGTCAAACACTGAATTTACTGTCTTCGATTAATGCTGGTCGTGGTGGAATGTGGTTAATCGACCCGTCCGACCTCACCATCACTCAACTTACCGCAAACTTAATTTCGACGGCTCTCAATACGTCAAACGTTACAGTCAGTGTGACAAACGCTAGTTGCACGACCACGTTCGGACTATGTGGAAGTAACACAGGCACTGGCAGCATCATTGTCGATACGCAGGCGGTGATCAGCAAAACATCCGGTGCGGCGACGACGTTAACGCTCAATGCCTATGGCAGTATCTATCAGTACGGCACCATGGCTGGGGTATCGGGATCGCCGCTAAATGTCGCGCTGAACGCAGGCGTCAATAACGAAGTTCAACAAACGATTACCCTGAGCGGCGTCGGCAGCATCTCGACTTTTGGCGGGTCGTTGTTGTTGGGTGGCTCTGGCGCAAGCGCAAGTTCAAATGCAACGCCCATTGCAAACACAATCATTGGCACGAACTACACCTTAAGTACCGCCAATGGCGCGTTGACGTTTTCGGCTGCGCTTGATGCCATCCCA
>JBILHV010000206.1:0-4005 GCA_044350305.1 Burkholderiaceae bacterium | reverse complement strand
CGATTTCGGACCGAACTATGACGGCAGTGAAAACGAACCATTGCTCTTGCCTTCGCGTTTGCCCAACCTGCTGGTTAACGGCAGCTCCGGTATTGCAGTCGGTATGGCAACGAACATTCCGCCACATAATCTGGCAGAGGTCGTAGACGGCTGTTTATATTGTTTGCGCAATCCGGACTGTACGGTAGATGAGCTCATCGAGCTGATCCCTGCGCCCGATTTCCCCACAGGCGGCATTATTTACGGCATCGTTGGTGTGCGCGAAGGCTACCGCACCGGACGTGGCCGCGTGATCATGCGCGCCAAGACCCACTTCGAAGACATGGAGAAGGGCAATCGGCAGTCGATCGTGGTCGATGCCTTGCCTTACCAGGTAAATAAGAAGACCTTGCAAGAGCGTATTGCTGAGCTCGTCAACGAAAAGAAAATCGAAGGTATCTCTGATATTCGTGATGAGTCAGACAAAGACGGTATGCGTCTTGTGATTGAGCTCAAGCGTGGTGAAGTGCCTGAGGTCATTCTCAATAATCTATACAAACACACACAGCTGCAAGACACCTTCGGGATGAACCTGGTGGCGCTGGTCGATGGCCAGCCACGCTTACTCAACCTCAAGCAGATGGTTGAGTACTTTTTGTCGCATCGTCGCGAAGTCGTGACGCGTCGCACGGTGTTCCAGTTACGCAAAGCGCGCGAGCGGGGCCACGTGCTCGAAGGCTTGGCGGTCGCCTTGGCTAATATTGACGAGTTCATTACGATCATCAAGGCCGCACCGACACCGCCGGTTGCGCGTCAAGATTTGATGGATAAGTCTTGGGATTCGTCCTTGGTGCGCGAAATGCTCTCGCGTGCAGATACGGAAGCGGTGGGCGGACGCGTGGCTTACCGGCCAGACAATTTGCCTGAAACCTTTGGTCTGCAACCAGACGGGCTCTACCGTTTGAGCGAAACACAAGCGCAAGAAATCTTGAATATGCGCTTGCAGCGTTTGACCGGCCTTGAGCAGGACAAAATCGTCAGTGAATACAAGTCTGTGATGGATACGATCTCTGATCTGCTCGATATTTTGTCGCGTCCTGAGCGCATTACGGTCATCATTAGCGAAGAGCTTCAGGCAATTAAAACTGAGTTCTCCATCAACGCCAAAGATGCACGGCGCTCGGATATCGAGCTTAATGCGACTGAACTCGACACCGAGGATCTGATCACGCCAGCCGATATGGTCGTGACGCTTTCGCATGGTGGCTATATCAAGAGCCAGCCGTTGTCTGAATATCGCGCGCAGCGTCGCGGTGGACGTGGCAAACAAGCCACGGCGACCAAAGAAAACGATTGGGTTGACCAGCTGTTTATCGCGAATACGCATGATTATTTGTTGTGCTTCTCTGATCGCGGGCGTGTGTACTGGCTTAAAGTTTGGGAAGTGCCGCAGGGAACACGTACCTCGCGCGGCAAGCCGATCGTCAATATGTTCCCGCTAATCGACGGAGAGAAAATTACGGTTGTGTTGCCGATCAAAGCGTTCAGCGATGATCAGACGGTGTTTATGGCGACTTCACGCGGTACGGTTAAGAAGACACCTTTGTCTGATTTCTCGAACCCACGCAAGGCAGGCATTATCGCCGTCGATCTCGACGAGGGTGACTTCTTGATTGGTGCGGAACTGACCGACGGCAAGCATGACGTCATGTTGTTCTCTGATTCGGGCAAGGCTGTTCGCTTCGACGAGAACGATGTACGTCCCATGGGTCGTAATGCCCGTGGTGTGCGCGGCATGATGCTCGAAGACGGACAGAACGTGATCGCGATGTTGGTATCGGGCGACGAGTCCCAGACTGTTCTGACTGCGACGCAAAACGGTTTTGGTAAGCGCACGCCGATCGCGGAATACACGCGTCATGGTCGCGGCACAAAAGGGATGATTGCCATTCAAACCTCCGCGCGTAATGGCAAAGTGGTGGGTGCTGTGCTGGCCAATGCGACCGACGAGATCATGCTCATCACAACGGGTGGCGTACTCGTGCGCACACGGGTCTCTGAAATTCGTGAGATGGGTCGTGCAACCCAGGGTGTCACGCTCATCAGCGTGGATGATGGCAGTATGTTGTCTGGTGTGCGTCGTGTGGTTGAAAGCGATGCGGACGATGACGGTGAAGATATTGCTGATGTGGTTGATCCCACCGCACCGGATGGGTTAGCGGGTGCTGCAGACGGGGCCGATTCGGCGACTTAATATGGCGCGTCCCTGGAACTTTTCCGCAGGGCCGTCTGCGATGCCGGAGCCGGTACTTGAGCAGGCTGCCGCAGAAATGCTTGATTGGCATGGCTGTGGCATGTCTGTGCTGGAGATGTCTCATCGCGGCGAGCAATTTATTGAAATCTGTTCGCAGGCCGAAACTGATTTACGTGAACTGCTTGTGATTCCGCAAGACTATGCCGTGCTCTTTATGCAGGGCGGTGCGACCGCCGAAAACGCCATCGTGCCGATGAATCTTTTGGGTCGCGTCGCACAACCTAAGGCTGATTTCGTGATCAGTGGCATATGGGCGACCAAATCGTATCAAGAATGTCAGCGCTATGGCGATGCGCATATTGTCGCGACAAACGCAATAGCGACTGTCATCGACGGTACACAGCAAGCGCCTTATACGTGGCTGCCTAAGTCTGATACTTGGCGAGTGCGCAAGGATGCAGCCTATTTACATATCTGCAGTAATGAGACCATTGGTGGCATCGAGACCATGGACTGGCCGGACATGCAAGCACTTGGTGCGCCCGAGGTGCCGCTGGTAGTTGATGCCTCGTCACACTTCCTCTCTCGTCCCATGCAGGTTGATCGTGCTGGGATGATCTTTGCCGGCGCACAAAAGAATGCGGGACCCGCCGGATTGACGATGGTGATTGTGCGCCGTGATCTGATCGGACACGCGTTGGCAATCTGCCCCTCCGCCTTTGACTATAAAAATGTCGAGGCGCAACGCTCGATGTACAACACGCCCCCGACGTACGCCATCTACATCGCTGGGTTGGTGTTTAAGTGGCTCAAGCAGCAGGGCGGTTTGGCCGCGATCGAACAAAGAAACATTCTTAAGGCGCGCGCGCTGTATGATTATTTCGACCACAACGATTTTTATACCTTGCCGGTTCACCCTTCGGTACGCTCGCGGATGAATGTGCCGTTCTTCTTGCGCAATACGTCGCTAGACGGCGTTTTTTTGAAGGGTGCCCAGGAACGGGGCTTGATGCAGTTGAAAGGACACAAAAGTGTCGGTGGGATGCGCGCATCGATCTATAACGCGATGCCATTGGAGGGCGTATTGGCCCTCATAGACTATCTTAAGGATTTTGAACGCTCACATGGATAAGTCACTGCAAGACCAGTTGCTGCCACTGCGCCAACGTATCGATCAGATTGATGCTGAAATCCTAGATCTACTGAACCGTCGCGCCCTAACAGCGCAAGAGGTCGGTGAGGTCAAGCATAAGCATAATGCGACAGGCCCCGTGTTGCGCCCCGAACGAGAGTCTCAAGTCATTCGTCAACTGCAAGAGCTCAATCGCGGGCCTTTTCCATCCGAGGGTGTGGCCTCTGTTTGGACTGAAATCATTTCTTCTTGCCGCTCGCTTGAACAATCGCTGACGGTTGCGTTTCTTGGCCCCGCAGGTTCATTCTCCGAGCAAGCTGCGTTTGAACACTTCGGCCGTGCCGTGATTGGATTGTCCTGCGCGTCATTTGACGAGGTGTTTCGTTCGGTGGAAGGTGGCGCCGCGCAAGTCGGGATGGTGCCAGTCGAGAACTCCACCGAAGGCGCTGTGAACCGCAGCCTAGATTTGTTGTTGGGTTCGCCTGTCAAAATTTTAGGTGAACGTTCTATCTTGATCCGCCATTGCTTGTTGTCCAAGTCGGGCGACATGAAAAACATCACCAAAATCATGGCGCATCCACAGGCGCTCGCGCAATGTCAAAATTGGCTGAATCGCGAATACCCAAGCATTGCCCGAGAA
>JBILHV010000205.1:0-4006 GCA_044350305.1 Burkholderiaceae bacterium | reverse complement strand
TAGCCTTTTGCCTTTGCAGTCCGACTAGCGCGTGCCTGGCGCAGCAGTTCTCATTCGTTGCTCTCGGTGATCATCCTTATGGCATCGCTGAGAAATCCTATCCACCATATCGCGCACTGATTGCAGCCATTAATCGGGAAAAGCCTAGCTTCTCGGTGCATGTCGGTGACTTCAAAAGCGGCTCGACCGTTTGTTCCGACCAAGAGTTCAACGAACAAGTGAAGCACTTTTCCATGTTTGAACAGGGTGTTGTGTACACACCAGGCGACAACGAGTGGACCGACTGTCATCGTCGAAGCAACGGGAGCTATGAACCAACCGAGCGCTTAGCGAAGCTTCGACAGATGTTTTTTCGGATAGGGCAATCCTTGGGCAGACACCCCATCACGCTAACAAACCAGGCGCAGGAACAGCCAGCGTTTTCTGAATACGTTGAAAACCAGCGCTGGATACACAATGACGTACTGTTTGTGACCGTACACATTGTTGGTAGCAATAATAATTTTGAAGCGAGAGATCCTCGAGCAACTCAAGAGTTCTTTGAACGCGATGCGGCGAACATTGCCTGGATTCGCGCTGCGTTTGAAGAGGCCAAACAGAAGAATTACAAAGCTCTCGTTTTTGCATTTCAAGCAGATGTGTTGATTAGTCGATCTATGTGGGAAGACTTTCCTGCCTGGTCGGGGTTCCGCAATAGCGTGGGCGACACCTTGCTTCCGCTGGCACACGAGTGGGGCAAGCCAGTCTTATTGATTCATGGTGATGGCCATCAATATCATTTCGACCAACCGTTTAAGCTTAAAAAGAAAACAATAAGCAATCTGACTCGATTAGAGGTTCCGGGCGCCTCTGATGTTCGGGCAGTGCGCGTGACTGTCGACCCCTCCGCAGAGGCCATGTTCGCCGTGGAAGTCATCAGGCCTTAAGCGCACGGTTGACTCCTGTTCAATAAAGGCTTAAAACAAGCAAACCATCGGCTACAGACCGAGGATTCTCACATACACGTTGGAGACATCATGCAACATCAAATCACCACACGGCTTGCCCGGCTCTTTGCTATCGCCCTAACCGGACTCACTCTTGCTGGGCTCAGTGGCTGCGCAACGCACTCAGGAACAGAAGGCATCAAGATTACAGCTGCCGCAAACGAACAAATCGTGATGGAAGAGTTCATGGTGCCCAGCGGCGACGCAGGTATTAATCTTTACGTCCGCAACAAGCGCCTAAAGTCGACCACCTCGTTTAACAAAGATAACGTCGTCCTGTTTGTACATGGTGCAACTTACCCTTCAGAGACCGGTTTTGACCTCAGGCTTGACGGACTATCGTGGATGGATGTCATGGCACAGCAAGGCTATGACGTTTATATGGTCGACATACGCGGTTACGGTAAATCAACCCGCCCCGCGATCATGGACCAACCCGCGGCAGACAACAAACCCTTTGCCGACTCCGACACCGCTGCACGTGATTACGCTGCAGCAGCAGATTGGGTACGCAAGCGTCGTAACGTTGAGAAACTAAACGTTGTGGGCCACTCGTGGGGTACGGTGATCACGGCGCTCTACACAACACGCCATGCAGACAAAGTGAATCGCTTGGTTCTCTTTGCACCCGTCTGGATCCGCAAGACCGCATCACTGACTGATGCTGGTGGCACACTAGGCGCCTACCGTACGGTCACGATCGACGCAGCGCGTAAGCGCAAAGCAGCAGGCCTAAAGCCCGGACAAAATCCCCAACCAGATGCTTGGTTTGAGGCCTGGGCTGCTGCAACGTTTGAAAGTGACCCGGTTGGCTCTAAAGCCACACCAAAGTTTGTGCGTGCGCCGAACGGCAGCGTACAAGATGGTCGACTGTACTGGAGCGCTGGCAAGCCTGTTTACGATCCGGCTCTGATCACCGTCCCAACCATGCTGATTTTGGCTGAGTGGGATGCGGACACCCCACTCTATATGGCACAGACGCTCTTTCCACTTCTTACGAAATCAAAAGACAAGAAGCTCGTCGTGTTAAGCGAAGGCACGCATGGCATCATGAACGAAGTCAAACGCTTTAGCCTGTTTAACGAAGTAGATCGTTTTTACAAAGACGGTCGCTAAGTAGACCACTCAGTTCTTGACATCAAACTTGCCCTGAGCAGCCAGCGCTTGCCAACGCTCAACTTGTTTAGATAGATAGGCGCCGTAAGCTTCGGGACTCCAGTCCCCTGGTTCGGCGCCTATTTGGTTAATTCGGGCACGTACATCGGGTGTGCGCAACCCTTCCAGCAAAGCGACCGACAGCTTATCGATTGCGGCCTTGGGTGTCCCGGCGGGTGCAAGCAACCCAAATACCGCCATCATGTCTGTCTCCGGCAAACCAATCTCTTCTAAGGTTGGCAATTCTGGCGCCATGGGCCAACGCTTGGGCGATGTCACAGCCAACGCTTTGACCTTCCCCGACTTCGCATTCACTAACCCACTACTCAGACTATCAAACATGATTTGCACGCGGCCCGCCAGCAGATCAACTTGTGCGGCAGCAGTGCCCTTGTATGGGACGTGCACGATCGATGCACCCGTGGCGCTTGTAAATAAAAGACCAGACAAATGACTGACTGTTCCTAAACCCGCTGAGGCATAGCTCAGTGAATTCTCCGCATTTTTGCTGCGTACAAATGCGACGAGCTCCTTTGCCGAATGAACGGGAATACTGGGATGCACCACCAAGACGTTAGGTGCGGTCGCAATTAAGCCAACCGGCGCAAAGCGCGTCGTAATAAAGCTTTTAGGCTCACGATTAATGACTGGATTAACAATGTCGGCGGTCACATTCACGAGCAGCGTGTTACCGTCAGGCTTTGCATTAGCCACCGCATCGGCCGCGATCGACCCACTCGCACCGGCCCTATTCTCGACCACCACCGAAACACCCAGCTTCGCACTTAAAATCTCTGCAGCAATTCGACCTGCTATATCGGAAGGACCACCGGGAGCAAAGCCGACGACCAGTCGAATGGGATCCTTATTGGGTGTCTGGGCCACAGTCACCGAACAGAACAGCAGACATGCCAACGACAGTACAACTGAAGCAAATGCGGGCATAGTATCTCCGAATTATTTTTGTTTATGCGCACAAGTTAACGCAAAACAGTTAGTTTTTGCGACACCACCTTGAATATTTTTTTTGGGTAGCGCGTTTGTGATTGATTTGTTATGGTCTAGCTAAGCGCGTTACTAACAAAGGCGCTCTGAAACCAACAGAATGCTTTAGCATCGATTAGAACTTGGAGACAAAATGGGAAACTCGTACAAAACCATCTTAGGATGCGCGCTCACGCTTAGTTGCGCATTCGTGACTCACACGGCGGTCGCGCAAGCAAGCGACTACCCAAACAAACCAATCAAGATCGTCGTGGGCTTTACGCCTGGGGGCTCCACTGACGCAATTGGGAGGCAAATTGCCAACTCCTTTAGCAAGATCCTGGGGCAGTCCGTTATTGTTGAAAACAAACCAGGCGCTAACGGCAACTTGGCAACAGATTTTGTGCGCCGTGCACCACCCGACGGCTACACCATTTTCTACACCTCAATTGGACACGTCACCAATCCACTAATTTACAAAGATGCAAAATACGATCCTATCAAGGACTTCACACCTATCGGTCAGGTACTAGCCGGACCCAACATACTTGTGGTGCCACCCAGCTCAAGATTTAAGAATCTGAAAGAACTGATTGATTATGGCCTCGCGAATCCAGGGAAAATCAACTTCGCTTCGTCCGGCATTGGCTCATCTTTACACTTATCTGGAGAGTTATTTAAGCAGTTGTCTGGTGTCGATATGGTCCATATCCCATACAAAGGCGCTGGGAGTCTTATGCCGCACCTCATGTCGGGGCAAGTGGACCTCGCCTTCCCTAATCTGCCTACGGGCGTGTCATTAGTCGAGCAAGGTCAGTTACGCGCGCTTGGCGTCACGACAGCGACACGCTCCAATGCAGCACCAACTATCCCAACGATTG
>JBILHV010000204.1:0-4018 GCA_044350305.1 Burkholderiaceae bacterium | reverse complement strand
CCAAGGAATGGTGTTGAAATTGACATGGCCATGCTGTCCGCCGATACGTTCTGCAACGGCGACGCCCTCTTCTTCTGCCTTGTGCGCGAGCATCGGACCACGCACCACATCACCGACCGCCCAAACGTTGGCCAGGTTAGTTTTGCAATCGCCATCTACGACAACAAAGCCACGTTCGTCGAGCTTAAGCCCCACCGCATCAGGATTCAATCCGCCGGTGTAAGGCACACGACCGATCGACACGATTAGCTTATCAACAACTAGTTTTTGCTCAGCGCCGGCAGCGTCGGTATACGGCACTGTGACTTGCTTGGCGGTAGCTTTGATCTCACCGAGCTTGACGCCCATATGAATCGACAAGCCTTGCTTGGTGAAAATTTTGTACGCTTCTTTTGCAACCTGCGTATCGACGGCCGCCAGAAACTCAGGCATGGCTTCGAGTACGGTCACTTCAGCACCGAGGCGACGCCACACACTGCCCATCTCCAGACCAATCACACCCGCACCAATGACGCCAAGCTTCTTGGGGACGGCACCAATATTGAGTGCGCCGTCGTTGGACAGGATCTGTTGCTCATCGAATGGCAAGCCTGGTAGTTCGCGCGCCGAAGAACCCGTCGCGATCACAACATGCTTACCCACGAGATCCGCCGTCGTGGTGCCGGACACTTTAATTGCCCAACCACCATCGACTTGCCCCGCAAAAGCGCCTTTGCCATGAAAGAACGTTACTTTGTTTTTTTTCAAAAGATACAAAATGCCGTCGTTGTTTTGCTTAACGACATCATTTTTACGACCCACCATTTTGTCGAGCTTCAGGGACACGCCCTTGACTTCAATGCCGTGCTCGGCAAAGTGGTGGTTCGCTTGTTCAAAATGCTCGGACGATTGCAACAACGCCTTGGAAGGAATACAGCCCACGTTGGTGCAGGTGCCGCCAGGAGCGGGACCACCCTTACCGTTCTGCCATGCATCAATACACGCGACCGACATACCCAACTGTGCGGCACGAATCGCGGCGATATAGCCACCTGGTCCTGCACCAATAACGACTACATCAAATTGATTTGAAGACATAAGTATCCCAAGCTTAGATTTCGAGCAACAGACGCTGTGGGTCTTCGAGCGCTTCTTTCATTGCGACCAGACCCAACACCGCTTCGCGACCATCGATGATGCGATGATCATAAGACATCGCCAGATAATTGATGGGGCGAATCACGATTTGGCCCTTCTCAACGACAGCGCGCTCTTTCGTGGCATGAACACCCAAAATAGCGGACTGTGGTGGGTTGATAATTGGGGTCGACAACATCGAACCGAACACACCACCATTCGAAATTGAGAACGTACCGCCAGTCATTTCTTCAATCCCGAGCTTACCTTCACCTGCCCGCTTACCGAAATCAGCGATTGTCTTTTCAATATCCGCAATCGATAGTTGATCCGCGTTACGCAGAATCGGCACCACCAAGCCACGGGGGCTACCTACTGCGATACCGATATCGAAGTAGCCGTGATAGATAATGTCTTTGCCATCGACAGAGGCGTTCAGTAAAGGGTAACGCTTGAGCGCTGCGACGGCAGCCTTCACAAAGAAGGACATAAAGCCGAGCTTCACACCGTGCTCTTTCTCGAACTTGTCTTTGTATAGATTACGCAGATCAATCACTGCCTGCATATTGACTTCGTTGAACGTCGTCAGGATGGCGTTGTCTTGTTGCGACTGCAATAAGCGCTCGGCCACACGTGCGCGCAGACGGCTCATGGGCACGCGTTGCTCTGGGCGACCATCGAGCGATTGTGTCATGGGCACACTTGGGTTGGCCAAGGGCGCAGCTTTTGCAGCGGGAGCCGCCGACGCAGTCGATGCATTCAGCGCATCGCCCTTTGTAATACGACCGTCACGACCTGAACCAGCGACCGAGGCTGCCGACACACCTTTATCAGCGAGAATCTTCGAAGCGGCAGGCGATGCGATCGCGCCCGAGGCTGCAGCAGGAGCTGGCGCAGCTGCGGCGGCTACCGGAGCGGCTACCGCAGCAGTCGGAGCGGCTGCGGGTGCGGCTGCGGCCTTACCTTCTGTATCAATCCGAGCAAGGACTTCACCCGAAGTCACCATGCTGCCATTCGCTTTAACGATTTCAGACAGTACACCTGAGGCAGGTGCAGGTACTTCGAGTACGACTTTGTCCGTCTCAACCTCGATCAAGATCTCGTCGGCTTCGACCGCCTGTCCTGGTTGTTTTTTCCAGGTAAGTAGTGTCGCTTCGGACACTGATTCAGATAACTGCGGAACAACGACGTTTGTGATTGCCATTATATTTTTTCCGTAATTGGATAGATTCGATTATTTGGATTACTTGGTCAGCATGAACGACTTGAACTTACCGAAAGCTTGTTCAACCAGCGCTTTCTGTTGTTCAAGGTGCTTAGCCAAATAACCGACAGCAGGCGATGCCGAAGCAACACGTCCTGCATAACCGAGTTTTTGACCGCTCGACATATTCTGGTAGAGGTGATGCTGCACATAGAACCAGGAGCCTTGGTTCTGCGGCTCATCCTGTACCCACACCACTTCAGTAGCTTTTGGATACTTGCGTAATTCAGCCTCAAAGGTTTTATGTGCGAACGGATACAACTGCTCGGCACGAATAATGGCCACGGTGTTGTCCTTGCGCTCTTTACGGCCATTTATTAAGTCGTAATAAACCTTACCCGAGCACACGAGCACCCGCTTGACCGACGCTGCGTTGATCTTGTCATCGACCTCAGCAATGATTGGGCGGAAGCGACCACTCGACAAATCGGACATCGGCGAACCGGCGTCTTTATTGCGCAGCAATGATTTGGGGGTCAAGATCACCAAGGGCTTACGGAACTGACGCACCATCTGACGACGCAGCAGATGGAAAATCTGCGCGGCCGAAGTCGGTTGCACCACCTGGATATTGTTATCGGCACACAACTGCAAGAAACGCTCAATGCGAGCCGATGAGTGTTCTGGGCCTTGGCCTTCGTAACCATGCGGCAACATCATGGTGAGTCCCGACTGGCGTCCCCACTTCGCTTCGCCCGACACGATGAACTGATCGATCACAACCTGTGCACCGTTCACGAAGTCACCAAACTGCGCTTCCCAAATCGTCAAGGTATTTGGATCTGCGCACGAGTAACCGTACTCAAAGCCCAACACCGCCTCTTCGGACAGCACGGAGTCAATGACGGTAAAGGGTGCCTGACTTTCCGCAACGTTTTGCAGAGGGACATAAGAGCCGTCATCCCAGCGCTCACGATTTTGATCATGCAACACAGCATGGCGGTGTGTGAAAGTGCCGCGACCGGAATCCTGACCGGTGATACGCACGGCATAACCGGCAGCAACGAGTGTTGCAAATGCGAGGTGCTCGCCCATGCCCCAGTCGAGATTCTGTTCGCCACGCGCCATCGCACGGCGATCATTTAACAGCTTTGTGACTAACGAATGCGGCGTGAAGCCGTCAGGCACTGTGGTGAGTTTTTCACCAATACGCTTGAGTTCTGCAGCGGGCACAGCCGTGTCAGCCTGATCCGTCCACTTCGCGCTTAAGTATGGTGCCCAGTCAATCGCATACTTGCTCTTGTAGTTCGTAAGCACAGGCTCGATCGTACGACGACCATCTTCCATATAGCGACGATAGTCCTTCACGAACTGATCGCCCTCGCCTGCCTGCAGCACACCTTGTGCGGTCAACTTGTCAGAATAAAACTGACGTGTCCCCGGATGAACACCAATGCGCTTGTACATCAAAGGCTGCGTAAGGGATGGCGTGTCTTGTTCGTTATGCCCAAGCTTGCGGAAGCAAACGATATCGACCACGACATCGCGACCAAACTGCATACGGAAGTCGAGCGCCAAGCGTGTTGCAAATACAACAGCTTCTGGATCATCGCCATTGACGTGGAACACGGGCGCTTCAATCATTTTTGAAACGTCGGTGCAATAAATGGTGGAACGTGTGTCACGTGGATCGGAGGT
>JBILHV010000203.1:0-4047 GCA_044350305.1 Burkholderiaceae bacterium | reverse complement strand
CCATGAATTAAACCTTTTTTTACGTATTATGAATAATAGAAATAATTGTTGGGTAAGCGGCGATAAAAGGGTTTCACACGCTTTGATCAAATATTTTTTTATACCCAATTATATTAATCGTTATTTATTGTATACATAATGTGGCTTAATTAATCATTATTTATTTGGAAAGCATATGAAAGATTCACTCTCAGTTGCGGCGATACAAATGGTCTCCGCCGCCTCGTTAGAGCGCAATTTGGCCGATGCCGGTGCCCTGATCGCCCAAGCGGCAGACGCTGGGGCACAATTTGTTGGTCTCCCTGAATATTTTTGTTTTATGGGAAAAAAAGAGACCGATAAATTAATCCTCGCAGAAACCGAGGGTAATGGGCCGATACAAGAGTTTTTATCCGAAGCCGCTCGCCGACATAATATTTGGCTCTCGAGCGGCAGTATTCCCTTGGTTACTCCGGATCCCGGCCGAGTATTTAATACCCAGTTAATTTATAACCCCGCGGGCGAACAAATTGCACGGTACGACAAAGTGCATTTATTTAGTTTTGCGCGTGGTCAAGAAAGTTACGACGAGTCGCGCAGCATTCTTGCGGGTGGCGTGGTCAAGCGTGTGGATACGCCCGCGATCAATCTAGGCCTGTCTATTTGTTATGACCTACGTTTCCCTGAGTTCTACCGCGCACTTGGGGTGGTGGACCTGATTTTGGTTCCGTCAGCCTTTACCTACACGACCGGTAAGGCGCACTGGGAAACCCTGTTGCGTGCAAGGGCAATTGAGAATCAGTGCTACGTTCTTGCCCCCGCGCAGGGTGGGGTTCACGAGAACGGACGACGCACGTGGGGGCACACGATGTTGATCGACCCGTGGGGTGAAGTCCTGAGTGTTTTACCTGAGCAAGCTGGGGTGGTAAGCGGTACGATAGAGGCCAGCCGTTTGCTAGAGGTGCGGCAATCCTTGCCGTCACTTTCGCACCGTGTTTTATAGCTTGAATAATGAAATTGATTGATCCTGCATTGGCGTCGCTCGCGACCGCGAAAAATTTGCTCTTAGACCCCTGGGGGTTGACTGAGGCCGATATGGCGCGCGCGATTAGTGAAATCTTTACGCATAAAGTCGACTACGCTGATTTGTATTTCCAATACACGCGTAGCGAGGGCTGGAGCCTGGAGGAAGGGATTGTTAAAACCGGAAGTTTTTCAATCACGCAAGGGGTCGGCGTGCGGGCAGTCGCCGGAGAAAAAACCGCGTTCGCTTATTCGGATGCGTTGTCGTCTGACGCGTTGTTATCTTCTGCGCGGGCGGTGCGAAGTATTGCGCGCCAAGGGGCCGGTAAAGCAAAGATCCACGAAGGCAAGATCGCCACAGGACGCGATCTCTACCAGCCCGTCGATCCTTTGCAGACGCTGAGTGCGCCTGAAAAAGTTGCGTTACTCGAGCGTGTTGAAAAAATGGCCTGCGCGCGAGATCCCCATGTCAAGCAAGTGATGGCAAGCCTTGGCATGGAATACGACGTCGTGATGGTTGCGGCGAGCGATGGCCGATTAACCGCTGATGTGCGTCCGCTGGTGAGATTGTCGTTGTCGGTCGTCGTCGAGCGTAACGGTCGTCGTGAAAGCGGTAATGCGGGCGGTGGGGGTCGAAGCGGTTTGATGTATTTCACCGATGAGATTTTGCGTGGGTATGTTGAGAGTGCCGTGCACGAAGCCATGGTGAGTCTCGACGCGCGGCCTGCGCCAGCCGGAGAGATGACTGTTGTGCTGGCTGCAGGTTGGCCCGGTATTTTGCTGCACGAAGCGGTGGGACATGGATTAGAAGGCGATTTCAATCGTAAGGGCTCCAGTGTTTTTTCTGGTCGAGTCGGACAGCGCGTCGCGTCTAAGGGTGTGACGGTTGTAGACGATGGCACTCTTCAGGGACGACGGGGTTCGTTGAATGTTGATGACGAGGGCAACGCCACGCAGCGCAACGTGCTGATCGAGGATGGAATTTTGCGCGGCTATTTGCAAGACACACTCAACGCGCGGTTGATGAAAACGCCACCTACAGGCAATGGTCGTCGTGAGTCGTTCGCGCATCTACCGATGCCGCGTATGACCAACACCTTTATGTTGTCTGGGCCGACTGATCCTGCAGAAATTATTGCCTCAGTTAAGAAAGGGATTTACGCGGCCAATTTTGGTGGTGGACAGGTTGATATTACGAGCGGTAAGTTCGTATTCTCGGCGTCCGAAGCCTACATGATCGAAAACGGTCGTATTACGTATCCGATCAAGGGCGCCACGTTAATTGGGAGCGGCCCCGAGGCCATGAATCGTGTTGAGATGATTGGTAACAACATGAGCCTTGATAGCGGGGTCGGCACGTGCGGCAAAGAAGGGCAGAGCGTACCTGTGGGCGTTGGAATGCCGACGATCAAAATGGAAGGCCTGACCGTCGGGGGGACTGCGTAAGTCGCTTTAGGGTTCTTAAGTCGATCGCCATTTCTCTGTTTTTTTTGCCCCCATTTGCGACATTATTTATTTTTATATTTAAAGCTGTTTGATTCAGGAGTTAGCTGTGCCACACAATACTGATGATTTGCGTATCCGAGAAATTAAAGAGCTTGCGCCACCCTCGCATGTCATGCGTGAGTTTCCGTGCACGCCAGACGTTTCTTCTTTGGTCTACGAGTCCCGCCAGTCTTTGCATCGCATCCTGCATGGGATGGATGATCGCCTTGTCGTGGTGATCGGTCCGTGTTCCATTCACGACACGAAGGCTGCGATTGAATATGCCGGAAAACTTGCCGAGCAGCGCACACGTTTTAAAGGTGAGCTTGAAATCGTCATGCGTGTCTACTTTGAGAAACCACGTACGACTGTTGGTTGGAAAGGCTTGATCAACGATCCAGAAATGGACGGTCGCTTCAACATCAACAAAGGTTTGAGTATGGCGCGTGCCTTGTTGCTTCAGATCAATGAGATGGGCTTGCCTGCTGGTTGCGAATTTCTAGACATGATCACGCCACAGTACATTGCTGACCTTGTTTCTTGGGGAGCCATCGGTGCGCGCACAACAGAAAGTCAGGTGCATCGTGAATTGGCATCTGGCCTCTCTTGCCCCGTTGG
Organism: Burkholderiaceae bacterium; assembly: GCA_044350305.1. GTDB lineage: Bacteria > Pseudomonadota > Gammaproteobacteria > Burkholderiales > Burkholderiaceae_B > Zwartia. Next base: position 942 of record JBILHV010000203.1, on the reverse strand, counting down.
TTTTAAGAACGGTACGGATGGCAACATTCGGATCGCTGTCGACGCGATGAAAGCAGCGTCACAACCTCATCACTTTTTGTCAGTGACAAAAGCAGGTCACTCCGCGATTGTGTCGACAGCCGGTAATGAGGATTGTCATGTGATCTTGCGCGGTGGCAAGACGCCGAACTTTGATGCAGCGAGCGTTGAAGCAGCGTGTGCGGAAATGGCAAAGGCCGGATTAGCCCAGCGCGTGATGATCGATGCCAGCCACGCAAACAGTAGCAAGAAGCCTGAGAATCAGCCTGCAGTGTGCGCCGATGTGGGTGGACAGGTTGCACATGGCGAGACACGTATCCTTGGACTCATGATTGAAAGCAACTTGGTTGCTGGGCGGCAAGACCTCATTCCCGGTCAGCCACTTGTATATGGCCAGAGTGTGACGGATGGCTGTATCGATTGGGATAGTTCCTTCAAAGTACTGGAAGTGCTTGCAGAGTCAGTGCGTGAACGCCGTCGTACTCTCCTGAAAAGCGAACAATAACGAAGCCAAGGATTGCGACGATGAATGCTCCCCATGATCTTCAAACCCTCCGCCGACCGCTGCCGACGGAAATGAGTGAGGCGCTGCGTGCGCGCTTCGGTGACCGCTTTTCGGTTGCGAATGCCGTACGCGATCATCATGGTAATGATGAATCACCTTATCCCTCGATGCTGCCTGATGGCGTGGTCTTTGCACAAAGCACGGAAGATGTCGTGGCTGTCGTCAATTTATGTAACCAGCATGGCGTACCGCTGATTGCGTATGGTGCAGGATCTTCGCTTGAGGGGCATATTCTCGCGATCGAGGGCGGTATCTCGCTCGACATGACACAAATGAATAAGATCGTTGTCTTGCATGCGGAAGACCAAACGGTCACCGTGCAAGCGGGACTCACGCGTAAGCAACTGAACGAACAAATT
>JBILHV010000202.1:0-4058 GCA_044350305.1 Burkholderiaceae bacterium | reverse complement strand
GCCATGTCGGGATGTGGTCCCGCCGACAGTTTGCCCATAATGTCACGAACGTCCGCATCAAAATGTGCCTCGCCCTCAAAATCAGCAAGCCGCACCGCGCCAGAAACGAGTGCGCGCGCGACCGCGTACTGAACCGAGAATTTTGCCTCAAGCGGCGTCTGCGGATTCGGATTATTCGTATGCGGTAAGCGACGCTTATGCACAAGCACCTCTACCTTCGCGACCTCTTTGAGATCGATTGCTTCTTCTCTGCGTAAATTCAGCATCATCGTGACCGGCGGGTGTGTACTTCCACAGCACGGGAATTGCTTGAGGCCCATCTCAGAGCTGAGCACTTCGAGGGGATTCGCCCAATTCTCAAACATCAATTCAGCATTGAAGTTTCCCGGGCCGTTAAATGCGTTCAGGAAGCCCTGCTTATGCTCAAGTGTCGCGACGTTTGCGTCGTAACCCGACTCTGCCAACAACACGGCCAACAGGCCATTACGTGCGCACTGGCCCACATGCAAAGGCTTGACCATGGTGCCAAAGTTCGATTTCAACCCAGAAGCGAAGGACGCAGCGATGGCCAACGCAGTCGCCATTTTCTGCTTATCCAAACCGATCAAATAGCCACACGCTGCTGCTGCGCCAAATACGCCGAGCGTTGCAGTAGGATGCCAGCCTTTGTCGTAGTGATAGAAGTTCACAGCGCGGGCGATTCGAATCTCTGTTTCAATTCCTACAACATAGGCATGAATAAGCTTCAGGCCCGTCGCGCCCCGCTCTTCAGCCAGTGCGAACAAAGGTGCGACAAGCGGCGCAGATTGATGCCCGCCCATCGGCTGGCTAAAGTCGTCGTAATCGTGCGCATGCGAGCCCACGCCATTAATAAAGCTGGCGTCAAGCGCCGAGGTCTTGATCGCCGTGCCGAACACCGTGGACGCGCCAGGCGCAGTTCCTACTCCTGGCACTTTAAACAAATTGGTCACGCAAGGTTCGGTGACTCCCGCAAGCGTGACACCAATCGTATCGATAATCGCCGTGCGGGATAGGGAGATCGCCTGATCATTAATCAGTGACGTATCAAACTCACAAATCAACTCTGCGAGTCGAGTGAGCAAAGTTTGTGGCTCTGTTGCCTGATCGGACATGATACGTCTCCCCCTATCGGATTAAGCAGCTTTCGCTAAGACTTTGCCGGTACTTAACGCGGCTGCCTGACGACCAGCAATACGACCGAACGTCGCACCAGACACCAACCCGGTTCCCGCCGGATAGTTGTCGTAGAACAAGCCACCGATCATTTCGCCACAAGCGAACAGGCCTTTGATTGGGCGCCAATCAGTGCCCACCACTTGCGTATTCTCATCTACACGCAGGCCGCCAAAGGTGAAGGTAATACCACCTGTTGCACTGTAGGCGTAATACGGTGCCTTTTCAAGCTTCGTTGCCCAGTTGGTTTTTTCTAATGCTAAGCCTTGGGTCGACAAGCCATCTTTCTGTGACGGATCAAAACCGTCGTCCGCATGCTTGGCCGCAGCGTTGTATTCAAGAACCGTTTTGAGTGCTTGTTTTTTATCATCGATGTCTAGCTGCTCAATCAACCCCTCGATGGTGTCAGACATGATCGGCTCGCTTGTCGAATAGCGTGGCTCGAGTAAATGCACAACCTGGGAATCAAACAGTTGATATGCCTTCGCACCAGGTTCAGCCAAAATCGCACGTCCATATTTTGCATAGGTGAACATGGCTCCGTCTGCGCCTTCGTCGACAAAGCGCTTACCCACGCGATTGATCATGACGCCATACAAATAGCTCAATCGATTACTACGGTCTGTCATTTCGCGCGGAGCAAAATTTCCCCAGTCAGCAGAAATCGGGGTCGCATGGCAACCGCTCCACTGCCCCCAAGGCATCGCGCCTAGGTTCATGGCCATACGCAACCCATCACCCTGATTGTGTGGTGTACCGCGCACTTTCGCTGCACCCACGAGTGGACCGATATGCTGGGTGCGCATTTGTACATTTGCTTCAAACCCGCCACATCCAAGCACCACCGCTTTGGCGTGCAACTCTCGTACGCCATTGTCATCACGCACCGTCACGCCGCACACAGCTCCGGTTTCGTCCTGTAGCAGTCCGACCACTGCGGCGCCATAGCGCACTTCAATGCCCATGCGGTCACAGGTCGCAAACCAACTACGCGAGAGCCCCACCCCTTCGTGCTCGGCGCGCACCACAAGACCGCGCGCCCAAACGATTCGATTGCCCTTTCTCACGCCGGTGAGCGTAATGGCTGGCTCCATCGGCACCTTACCGACCTCACTCATCCAAAAGACCGTATCCTTTGAATTATCGACAAGCACACGAGAAAGAACAGGGTCTGTCTGCCCAGAGGTCACGCGCATTAAATCGCCGTGAAAGTCATCTTTTGTATAAGGCGCAATGCCAGAATAAAAGTCTTCGTATTCTTGCTCAACACCTGGCAACAAGGGGCCAATTTCTTTAGGATCGTCAAAAGCGAAACGCAGCACGCCACCGCTCCAGTGCGTATTGCCGCCGCGCATCTCACGTGGGGCCTTTTCAAGCACCACCACTCGCTGAGCGCCATTTTCTTTAGCCGATACGGCCGCCGCCAACGCAGCATTCCCTGCACCCACAACGATCACGTCAAATTCATTCATTTTTTGTCTCCACTACCCATTGGTCAGGTCAGCCCCACGATGCGCAAAAGACTTGCAAATCATGTTTTGCATACAGTTGTATTTTATTGTATTACGCCCAAGAGGTAAAGCCTTAGCGGCTCTGCCAACATGCGCCTTCGCCGCTCAAGGCGCAGCAACCACTTGACGATACAAACTTTCGTACATTTGCACCATCGTGTCAACACCATAGCGTAACCGCACCTCGTGAAACGCTCGTGCAGCCAGGGCTGAGCCGCGCGCAGGATCGTCAAGTAGCTGTCCAATCTGCTCGGCCAACTCACGGGCATCGCCTGGTGTACACAAAAGGCCTCGCTCATCGGCGAGTAACTCCTTTAAACCACCCGCTTGAGTCGCGACCACCGGGACCTCTTGCGCCATCGCGTCGAGCACGCTGCTGCCAAGCGCCTCCTGTCGCGACGCCATCACAAAGACGTTCAGTGCCGCAAACAACTGTTCGACGCCCGACTCAAATCCCAGTAGCCGGTAGCGCGCACCCAAACCAAACTCGCGTATCGCTTGCCGCGCGGCGTCGGCTGCCGCGCCGTCTGCGCCCCAGTGCACAAACGTCACGTCGGAATATTTTGCACACACTTGCGCTGCGGCCTGGATCAACGTGACAGGATCTTTTTCTGGCGACAGGGCGGCCGCCGTGCCGACCAAACGCTTCCCAACCAAGTTTTCACGCTCGAGAAATTCCCGTACCCGTGAGGGATTCGATGCAACAACGGGAACGGCGCTCGGGATGACTTGGACCGATAACCCCATCGCTCGCATCTCTGCGGCAGCCGCCTCACTGATGGCGACGCGGGCATCGGTGTAGACCCATTTCAGACGAGAAAATCCACTAAACCCAACAATCGGAAAACTTGTCCGTCTTGAAAAAACCACGGGCCGACGGTGCAGGGGCTTCGCCAACAACGCCCAAGCCAATACATTAGCCGTCTGCACATGCAACACGTCATACGTCGCGCCATGACGCGCCAGCCAAAGGCCAAACTCAGCCGCGGTCTTGGCTGCGTGGGTCCTCAGGCCTTCCGACTGTGCGCGTGTTTCTAACGCACTGCCGCCCCTCACCAGCAACTCAACCTCTTGCCCCCGCTCACGCAATCCCAACGCCGTGAGGTGGGTTTGTCGTTCACCCCCTCGCCAACCCCGCTCTGAATTGATCTGCAGGATACGCATCTGCGCTAGCCGTCCGCACGCGAGCGTGGCGCTTGAAAATAGCGCAGCGTGTTCACACCCACTGCTATCAAGGCAAATCCTATCGCGACGCAGAGTCCAAGCATGGGTCCACCGCTAAAACCAAAACTAAACACCACGGCAACGATGGCTGCACCAAACGTTTGACTAAACACCCGCGTCGTCGCCTGC
>JBILHV010000201.1:0-4068 GCA_044350305.1 Burkholderiaceae bacterium | reverse complement strand
TGAAGTGATTCCGCTGCACGTGCAATACTGCCAAACCGAACGGTTGTGGCAAATGCGCGTAGCAAATGCAAAGGAGGCGTAAGTCGTCTCAATCAAAACCTTTTTGGAAATACATTCCTTAACGGAATGTAATCATAGCAACCATTCGCTTTCATTGAAAGTGCAGCAGTTGCAGAATTCATTAAAAGCTCTCTGTCTCATCACCCTTCCACTTAGAAAGAGTTCTGACATGAATCGACGCAATTATCTACTCGCACTGGCTTTCACTGTAATCCTCCCAGGGCTAGCATTAGCTCAGACTAAAACACTTCGGCTGGTTGTTCCATTTCCTCCTGGTGGAGCCACAGACGTGACCGCGCGCACGTTAAGCGAACCGCTTTCAAAATTGTTAGGGTTACAGGTTATTGTCGAAAACCGTGCAGGCGCAGGTGGCTCGATTGGCATGTCCGAAGTGGCTAAATCAGCACCTGATGGAATGACTTTGGGCGTAGCGACTCTATCGACCCATGGTGTAAACCCGGCAGTTTACAAAGCGTTGCCCTACGATCCCATTAAGAGCTTCACACCAGTCTCGGAAATTGTAAAGGCTCCGGGCGTATTGTTGATCAACGACAAATTGCCGGTTAAAAATTTTGCTGATTTCATTGCCTATCTTAAAGCCAATCCCGGTAAGGTTACCTACGCGTCCCCTGGCAACGGCACTATTGGGCACATGTGGGGAGAGCTTTTTAAGAGCTCGACAAATACGGATATGGTACACGTGCCTTACCGTGGTGCCGGCCCGGCACTCATCGATTTACTGTCAGGACAAGTTGACGCAAGCTTTGATCAAGTGACGACACCCTTGCAACATATCCGTTCAGGCAAGATCAGGGCACTGGCTGTTTCATGGCCTCAACGCCTATCCGAATTACCTGAGGTTCCAACTTTCGCGGAATTGGGATTGGCATCAAACAACGATCCCTCTTGGTTTGGACTTGTCGCTCCAGCGGGTACGCCACCCACCGTTGTGAAGCGTATTCAAATGGCTGTGGCCAAGGCACTGCAAGATCCCGCCGTGCGGGAGCGATTGGCAAAGCAAGGATTGTTTGCATCAGGCTCAACGCCTGAAGAGTTTGCTGCGCAAATTAACAAAGAGGTCGACAAAATGAAGCGCATCAGTAAGTTTGCAAACATTACCCTAAATTGAACGAGAACCTCGATGCACCCAGTTTTGAAACTGATACAAAGTCGTGACAACAGGTCTTTGGCCGCAAGTCTAGACGAAAATTCAATGATCAAAACACATGCAGGAGTAAGTCCTCTGGTTCTTGACTCTCCTCACAGCGGCACCATCTATCCAGCGGACTTTTCTCACGCGTGTGATTTGATGACGCTAAGGCGGGCCGAAGATACGCACGTCGAAAAACTTTACAGTTTCTCAGATGAAGTGGGAGCTGCTTGGGTGGAGGCTCTGTTTCCACGTAGTTATCTAGATGTCAATCGCGGCTTAAACGAGATTGACCCTGCATTGCTCGATGCCAAATGGCCCTACCCCATTGATACGGCAAGCACCAACGTCAAAGTTCGGCTTGGCAAGGGTTTGATCTGGCGGCTGACCGATGAGGGGGAGCCGATCTATGCGAAGCGTTTGACTGTCAGCGAAGTTCAGCACCGTATCGACACCTGTTGGAAGCCCTATCATCAAGCCTTGACCATAGCAATTAATCAGGCAATGAACACTCATGGGTATTGCATACATATTAATTGCCACTCAATGCCGTCTGTAGCTACAAGCCATGCCACGGAATTTCCAGGTTTGGTTCACGCTGATTTTGTGATTGGTGATCGCGATGGCACTTCGGCTGCCCCACACTTGAGTCAACGCATCTGCGAACACCTTCGGGATCAAGGCTACACGGTCAGCTACAACTACCCATACAAAGGTGTTGAAATCATCAAGAAGCATGGTCGCCCTGCCGAGCATTGCCACAGTATTCAACTTGAAATCAACCGCAAACTCTATATGTGTGAGACCTCGCTGGAAATTAAGCCCGAATTTAGCGCCGTACAAAACACCTTGCGTTCATTAATTGAAATGTTGAGCACTATCAAAGTAAGGGTTTAATGCTATACACATTCTAAATTACTAACGAAGAAAAACCATGAATTGGTGCGGAGCAAATTCAGTTTTTTGCTAAATCAGTTTGCAGGTATGGGTACGCATCCGCCTGTTCAATGGTGACCCGTGTTGGAAATCTTGGATCGATCATGGCTTTATGTAGCTGTTGATATACGCCTCTGTTAGGGCATCTTGCAGTGGTCGATTGGCTGCATAGCCTGCCAGCGTCACGGGGCGCTCAACACCAGACATCAGCCTTGGGCGAGGCTCGGTATAGCCTAACACCATGGTCACGGGGATTCGATGGTCAGTATTGGTTTGAACTCAAGCGGTGTCGTTTAACACGACGGTTGGTGGTGCGTATTCAGCGCTATTGAGTCCAGACTTTTTAAAGCCAGAAATAAAACAAGAATTAATTACCAGGGGTGCTGTGCACTGCACAACTACTGAATATCTTTTAATGCGGTCAAATGCCTTGCAAGATTTAGGAACATCGATGCAGCTACTTCAACAAGTCCATTGGGTGACGGTCGTCGCCTGAGCATCTAATGTCAAGCGACGAACCCGTTGGCCTTATTGCGGCTCGATGCCCACTTTCTTGACTAGCGCGGCAAAGCGCTCCATCTCGCTTCGGAAGACACGCTGAGCGTGCTCGGGCGTGCTGATGGCGATCGTGTTGCCTTGCTTGGCCATGGTTTCCTTGACGGCCGGGTCGTTGAAGGCCTGCACCAGGGCATCGTTGACCTTTTTTACCGTGGCAGCGCTCATACCCTTTGGGCCGAGCACGCCAAACCAAGCATCGATCACGTAAGTGGGCAAGCCCTGCTCCACAAAAGTTGGAATGTCTGGCGCAGCGGCGCTTCGCTTGTCACCACACATGCCCACCGCCTTGAGCGCGCCACTCTTGATGTGCTGCTGCACGCTGGGCAAGGCCAACACTGCAAAGTCAATTTGACCTCCCAACAAGTCGGTGACCATGGGGCCCACGCCTTTGTAAGGGATATGGCGAGCCTTGACACGGGCTTCGTCCACGAACATCTCGGCGGCCAAGTGCAAGATCGTTCCCGTACCGCCAGAGCCGAAGTTGTAACCATCCGGCTTGGCACGGAGAGCGGCAATGAATTCACGGCTGCTGCTAGTGGGCATTTTTTGTGGGTTTGCCACCAACACTAAGGGCGTTGCTCCCAGCACCGCAATCGGTGTGAAATCGCCAGGCATTTCAAAGGGCAGGTTTTTGATAACGCTGGGGAAGATCACCACGTTGTTGGACACCATCGACAAGGTCAAGCCATCGGGCGGGTTTTTGGCCATGGCCTGCAAACCGATGACGCCACTGGCACCGGCTTGGTTTTCCACCACCACATTGGCACCCAAAGCCTTGCCAATAGCAGGTGCTGCTGCGCGCGTGATGGCGTCTACGCCCGAGCCTGTGGCGTTGGGCAAGATGAATTTGACGGGGCGATCGGCTTGCGCTAACGACAGGCCCGGAAATGCCACCGCGGCGGCCGATGACAAAGCGGCTAATGCAGCGCGGCGTGTGATGTTTTGTTTCAAGGTGTGTCTCCTTTCTTTATCAGGGGGATGTAGGGTAATTTACAACACGCGGCTGCGCTGACTCAGGCCACGGTGTTGGCGCCGATTCAAAACTGACCAGGTGGTCAGTATTCAACCGGCGCCAACACCCCACCATCGACATAGAAATTAAGTATCAAGAGATAACCTCATTATGATTTGCTGTTAAGTAAATCTACGACATCTTAACGACTAATGCTTATTAATGATTAATTTTGTATTAGTCCATATTTGTCGTGAAGATGCTTTGAAACTAGCCTCCTCAACATAAGCTTAGTAAAACTGATAATGATTAGCCGAAAGTTTATAGTTATTTTGAGTCACATAGTATCTTTAAGAAACCATTCTCAAATAGTATTTTTTCCAGATCCAACAAACTGATTTTAATATTCGAT
>JBILHV010000200.1:0-4078 GCA_044350305.1 Burkholderiaceae bacterium | reverse complement strand
GATCAAATACCGCCAAGCGCCCACACGGTCTAAGTTGAGTCCACGACGCGCGACCTCCCAGCCACCGCCCTCTTCGCCTAGCAGGCATGAGGCCGGTACCTCGACATCATCAAAGAACACTTCGTTGGTGCGCTCCTCACCATAGGTGGTGCCAAAGGGAGCAGGCGGATCATTCTGAACGGTCCACAGCGGTCGCACCGTCATGCCGGGCATACCCATCGGTACGAGCAAAATAGACAAGCCACGATGTCGAACTGAATCCGGATCGGTGCGGCACATTAAAAAGATGTGGGTCGCATTTTGTGCGTTGGTTGTGTAAATCTTTTGACCGGTGATGATGTACTTATCACCCACGCGCTTAGCGCGGCAGCGAATACCCGCTAAGTCTGTACCACAGCCCGGCTCGCTATAGCCTTGGCAGAAAATAATGTCGCGCTTAATCGCACCAGGCACAAACTCTTGTTTTTGTGCAGCCGTACCAAACGACAAGATCGCCGGCGCACCCGTTCCACCACCGAGTGTGATGCCCGTGTAGCGATAAAACTCTTCTTCAATGACGAACTGAGCAGTGCGATTTCCGCCGCCACCGCCAAATTCAGTCGGCCAACTCCAGGCAAACCAACGTTTCTCATTGACTGTGTCGAAAAATTTGCGGATTAGGGGCCCCCAACCTTCGCCTCTTTTGCCCGCCATATTTTCGGCGCGCACGTCCTCTGTGAAGTGCTCCAATAGAAATTCGCGCACTGTTGCGCGCAATTGCTCTTCTTCAGCGTTGAACAAGAAATTCATGGACGACCCTTTCGTAGACGAGAAAAACATAAACCGCTTGCCTTGATGGGCAACGGCAATTGAACAACTGATCGGAAAATTGAATCACAAAAATGACCTGCACCGTATAAAAAACACGGGACAGGCCATAGTATTACCACCAGATGGAATTATTGCAGGGTTAGGTCGCTCAACCGACGCATACGCGCTATCGGAATAACGACCAAACCCACCAGGCGGCGCAACCCAGCATAAGCATGGCCGCCCAGACTCGTTGATCCGTTTTAACGAGATCTGGGCCAGGGCCGGGAACCCTTCCCGTCAGCATGGGGGATGCCATGTTGCGGAGCCGCAAAACACTCATTAAGGCGATCAGTGCAATGTGACTGATGACGGTCCAAAGATACAGCTCACCAAAAAATTCATGTGCGTTTTCAATAAATTTTCCACCAAGATCGTTATTGACCAAATAACCCGACCCCACCAAGGGCAAGACTAATACCAAGAGACTCAACACGGCGATGGCCATCAGCAAGTTTTGTCCTTGCTTCCATGGCATTGCTTGGATACTGTCGGCCTTGCGCACATCGTTTAGCCAAGTACGTCCACCTGACAGCTTGCCAAAGAGCAACTTGAATCGGACATGCTTGGGACCCACAACGCCCCACACGATTCGAAAGCCAAGCAATCCGAGCATGGTGTAACCCAAGGCCACATGCACGCCACGCAGACGTTCAAAGTCGGCCGTGAGGTACGCGCCCAAAAAAGAGAACGCGAACAGCCAGTGAAAGGTTCTCGTCGCAATATCGCTGACGCGTCGCGTCGAGACAGGGCTCTTAATGGGTGTCGCAACACTAATGCTTGGCTGATTCAAGGTGGCGCTCATTTCGGTATCCTCACAAACTTATCGTTGTAATTGCCTTCATCGGCAGTGGTGTGACAGGCCGCACAATTTGCGGCACTCTTTATGCTTGGACGCAACCACACCTCAGCCTCGATCTTGCGATGCTCACGTACAAACCAGGTGGCATTGGTGATTCGATCGTCTTGCGGCGCTTCACGGACTTTCTTATAAGTGCCGGCCAAGGGTTCAAGCCATCTAGAGATTTCCAAAACTTCAGCGGGTTCAAGCGAAGCGTCCACTCCGTAATGATTGTCCAAATTTCCCATTAGCCTGCGCCATGACGCCAAGGGCAACAATGCTGGTGGATAAGCGAGGTGGCACGAAGCACACTCAGTCCGATACTTATCAGAGATCGTCGCAGGCAGCAGATCTTTTGACCCGCCCGCTATGGCGACTGTTCCACTCACCGCAGTCAGCAGCAGCGTGCCTAGACCCAAGATGAAGATTGCGCGCTTCATGGCTTGAGTGACAACAAAAAGGCGATGACGTCAGATTTCTCTGTAGGCGTGCACTCACGCGACAGCACATCCTTGCAGTTTCGACGAAACCACTTATCCACCCGCGCTGAATCCGTTAGCGCAGCGGGATTCGCGCTGGGCGCCAACGGGTCTATGGGCTTGCCTGTGCTGGCGTGTTTGGTCACTTTAGTCGGCGTCTCACCATGGCAGGAGGCGCACGTCCACTTTGAGCCATGGGTTGCGTTAAAAAATAGACGCCCCGCCTCTGCGCTTCCGGTACGTCCAGCCGCAGCCTCAAACCGTTGCAACTGCGCAGCAGGCGTTGTGTCTCCAGCGTACGCGGTTGCGGCGCTTACGGTTACGATAGCGATACAAAGGCGGTAGGCGATACGCTTGAACATGCAATGACTCCTAAATAGTTTTTCCATGGAGTCATGATGAATCATCACTGGTGTACCTTCACTGAACCATTCGTTCATATTCCGTTCATCTTGCTCAAGGCACAATAGCGCCATGCGCAACTTCGAAAATCTAAGATGAACAACGCCACAAGAACCAAGATCCGCCGAGGGCTGGCGATGACCGCGCTCTGGATCGCAGCGACTTCCCCCCTGTTGCCGGCGGCCGCTAGCTCCGGTGACCATCAGCGTGCCACCCAAGCGGTGGAATCTGGCGAAATCTTGTCTTTGCGAAAGATTCTTGAGCGCCTTGAGTCGTCACACCCTGGACAAGTGCTCGAGGTAGAGCTTGAGCAAAAAAAGGGCGTGTGGCTGTATGAGCTTAAAATCCTCAAAACAGGTGGCCATTTACAAAAAATAAAAGTCGATGCCAAAACGGGCGCAATCATCTCTGATAAGGAACGCTAAGCAATGCGCCTATTAGTTGTAGAGGACGATTTGGCCCTGCAGCGTCAGCTGGTTGAAGCCCTCTCGGCGAACGGCTATGCGGTCGATATTGCCTCAGACGGACGCGAGGCTTTATATCTCGGCCAGGAACAAGAATACGACGCCGTGATTCTGGACGTGGGCCTGCCGCTTATGGATGGCATTTCGGTATTGCGTAAGTGGCGTGCGGAGCAACGCACCATGCCCGTGCTTATTCTGACAGCGCGTGATGACTGGCACGACAAGGTCTCAGGCATTGATGCTGGGGCTGATGACTATGTCACCAAACCATTTCATCTGCAGGAGTTGCTCGCTCGCGTGCGCGCACTGATTCGTCGAGCAAGTGGTGTGGCCGACGCTACGCTGCGCTGCGGCAAGCTAGAACTTGATACGCGCACAAGCCGGGTATCTTGCGAGAATGAAGTGATTTCACTAACGAGCCATGAATTCAAGATCTTGTCATACCTGATGCATCATCTTGATGAGGTGGTGTCACGGACTGACCTGACGGAACATATTTATGCGCAAGATTTTGATCGCGATTCCAACACGATTGAAGTCATGATTGGTCGCTTACGCAAAAAACTGCCAGAAGGATTGATACAGACGGTTCGCGGAATGGGCTACCGCATGAGCAAGGTCGACTGCTGAGCATGTCCAAGCATCTTTTTCAAGGCTGGGGTGGTTCGCTTATGCTGCGCCTGTTCGGTGGGACAGCGCTATGGATAGCGATCGCGCTGGGCCTCACGACTTTCGCGCTCGACAGCCTTTTCAAGGATCAAGCGACTCGACAGTTCGAGCAACAGTTACAGTCTTATCTGTATCAAATTGTCGCGTCACTCGAGCTCGATGCGCAAGGAAATCCAATCATCCCAAATACCGGTGGTGACCCCCGTTTCAATCGTCCTGAGTCTGGTCTCTATTGGCAAATTAACGATAACAACGGTGCAACGCTACTAAAATCCCGTTCGTTGTGGGATACAAAACTTAATGTCGCCAACGATAGGCTTTTGAAGGACGAGATACATTTTCATTCCCTCACAGGGCCGGCTGAACAGCACCTG
>JBILHV010000198.1:0-4124 GCA_044350305.1 Burkholderiaceae bacterium | reverse complement strand
GGAATTCATTCCGGAGGCGCGTGGCTTGCGCAACGCCTTCACAAAGATCTCGGGCTTGCTCAGCCGATGGGGATGTTGGATATCAGTTTTTATCGTGACGATTTCGACAAGATCGGCCTGCATTCGCAGGTGATGCCGTCAGAGATTGCTTTTTCTGTTGCAGGAAAGCATTTGGTCCTTGTCGATGACGTGCTCTACACAGGTAGGACGATCCGAGCAGCGATGAACGAGCTGTTTGATTACGGCCGACCGGCCTCGATACGCTTAGCCGTGCTGATCGACCGAGGTGGACGCGAATTGCCGATTGCGGCGGTTGCGGTCGGTGGATTTATAGACCCGACGCCTACTGCCAGTTTTGTGCTGTCGCAAACGCAGGCGGGTGCGTTTGTTCTCACTATCGAATCCAAGGAGCATTGATGCGCAATCCTCAACTCAATCGACATGGTGAGCTGACGCATCTCATAACGACCGAAGGTCTGTCTCGCGATATCCTGACACATATCCTGGATACCGCGCAGACCTTTGTGCCACTTGCGGATCGTGATGTTAAAAAAGTACCGCTGCTACGTGGCAAGAGTGTATTCAATCTTTTTTTTGAAAACTCAACGCGTACGCGGACTACGTTTGAGATCGCGGCAAAAAGACTGTCGGCGGATGTTTTCAATTTGAACATCAACGTTTCCTCTGCGGCGAAAGGTGAAACCCTTCTCGATACGATTGCAAACTTGTCGGCCATGCAGGCCGATTTGTTTGTGGTGCGTCACCAAGCAAGCGGAGCACCTTATTTGATCGCGCAACACGTGGCGCCCCATGTACATGTGATCAATGCCGGCGACGGGCGTCATGCACATCCGACTCAAGGTCTGCTTGATATGTACACGATCAGACATTTCAAAAAAGATTTTTCTAATTTAACGGTTGCGGTGGTGGGCGATATCCTGCACTCGCGCGTCGCGCGTTCGAACATTCATGCCCTCACAACCCTTGGTGTGGCGGAGGTGCGTGCGGTAGGGCCCTTGACCTTGTTGCCTTCAGGGCTTGATCAGATGGGTGTCCGCGTGTTCACCGATATGAACGAAGGCATAAAAGGTGCAGATGTCATCATTATGCTGCGACTACAAAATGAACGGATGGGGGGTGCTTTAATTCCTTCATCGCATGAATATTTCAAGCACTATGGGCTGACCCAAGAAAAACTAGCGCTGGCTAAACCTGACTGTATTGTGATGCATCCGGGCCCTATGAATCGTGGCGTAGAAATTGATTCGGCAGTCGCCGATGGTCCACACTCAGTGATCTTGAATCAAGTGACCTTTGGGATTGCGGTGCGTATGGCTGTTATGAGTATCGTCGCGGGGGCATCAGCATGAAGCTTCAAATAAAAAATGGTCGCGTCATTGATCCGGCCAATAAACTAGACCAACAAACCGATATGTTTATTGCGGATGGCAGAGTGCTCGCGTTTGGTCAGACACCCGCCGGCTTTAAAGCAGATCGTGTAATCGATGTCGCAGGAAAGTTAGTCATCCCCGGGCTTGTGGATTTAGCTGCGCGCTTGCGCGAGCCCGGCTTTGAGTATCGTGGCACCCTCGAGAGTGAAATGCGGGCAGCACTAGCTGGTGGCATTACAAGCCTTGTCTTGCCGCCGGACACAGATCCAACGCTCGATGAGCCAGGCTTAGTTGAAATGCTCAAACACCGCGCGAGACAACTCGCGCAGGTGAATTTGTATCCACTTGGAGCGATGACAGTGGGCCTCAAGGGAGAGACCCTGACAGAGATGGCCGAGCTCACGGACGCAGGGTGCATCGCGTTTTCGCAAGCAGATGCGCCTGTGCTCGACACCACAGTATTGCTGCGCGCGATGCAGTACGCGCGTACGTTTGATTTCATGTTGTGGTTGCGTGCACAAGATCCTTGGCTATCTAAGGGGGGCGTTGCAGCGAGCGGTGCCTATGCTTCGCGCCTTGGGTTGTCAGGTATTCCACAACAAGCCGAAACGATTGCACTCAATACCTTGTTTGATCTTCAGCGGACAACGGGTGTTCGTCTACATCTTTGTCGCTTGTCTTCGGCGGCAGGCATTGATCTTGTGCGTGCCGCCAAACGTGAAGGTCTGGCCGTGACGTGCGATGTGTCAGCGAATCACGTACATCTCACCGATGTCGATATTGGTTACTACGATAGCAACTTCCGGCTCGATCCACCCTTGCGTGGACAGCGTGATCGGGATGCAATTCGTGTTGGGCTCGCCGATGGCACGATTGATGTCGTCTGTTCGGATCACACCCCGGTTGACGACGAAGGCAAGATGCTACCTTTTGCTGAAGCAGAGCCCGGCTCGACCGGTCTTGAGCTTCTTTTGTCCCTGACACTGAAGTGGGCACAGGAGGCGAAGGTGCCTCTTGTTGATGCGTTGGCACGTGTGACGAGTGGCCCAGGTCGTGTGTTAGGCGCATGCTCACCCGCTGTCGTCTCGGCTGGACAGCTGGGCGTGGGTGCTCCTGCTGACTTGTGTATCGTTGATCCCAGCGCCTATTGGAAAGTGAGCCGTCAGAGCCTGTTGAGTCAAAGCAAGCATACGCCCTTCTTGGATATGGACTTGCCAGGACGCGTGCAGGCAACAATCGTGCGCGGGCAGGTCGCTTGGGAGTTGGCTGGTTGAGTTTCCTGAGATTTTTTTGTCGTTTCGCCGCTCTCATTTTTTGGGTACTAGTTGCCTTTTGTGCGCTGATCCTCATTCAACCTTTCCTTGGGCCGCGAGGACGAGATTGGTTAAAGTGGCAGTGGTCTCGGGCATTGCTGCGTTTGAGTGGAATTCAAATAGTGTGCAGGGGTACCCCGATCGCTGAGGGTGCGGTCTTGCTCGTATCTAATCACGTCTCGTGGCTAGATATTTACCTCTTGAATGCGACGCGACCAACAATATTTATTGCTAAAAGTGAAATTCGTCGTTGGCCGATTCTAGGTTGGCTTGTAGCAGGCGCCGATACGATTTTCATTGAGCGCGCCTCGCGCCATGCCGTGCATAAAGTTGGCGATGCGATGCAAAGCCGATTTTCCCGTGGCCAGTGCGTAGGCCTATTCCCCGAAGGAACGACTTCTCCGGGATTTGATTTGTTACCGTTCTACGCCAACTTATTCGAACCGGCACGCAAGGCTGCCGCGCCTATCCAGCCCGTAGCGTTGATTTTTTATTACCAAGGGGAACGCAGCGATTTTGCGGCTTTTGTTGGTGAAGAAACACTCTTACAAAATTTACGACGGGTTCTGGGCGCGACAGGGGTCACGGTTGAGGTTGAATTCCTTGCACCTATTTGGGTGCCCGAAGACGGTGAGCCACCGCCGCGTGCCGAATTAGGGCGCCTTGCACGCCATGCGATCCATGAGGCATTGGCTAGGCGCAGCTAAGGGTCAGCGCCTATCGGTCAACAGTTTTGACAGCGAGGGTGTGCCCTTAAACGAGGATATACACCCAAGGCGTTACGCGCAAACATTTGTTGCTTCTGCTGTATGTCGGCAGATGGGGATGCATCGATGTAGCGCTTCGTGTCGTCGTAGTAGAAATTAGTTAATGGATCGATGCCTTGTACGGCTCCGACGGTCTCTGACGCGAACAAAATGTTTTTAGTGGGTAGCACGCGCAACAACAGATCGATGCCAGGCTGGTGATAGACGCAAGTATCAAAAAATACATTGTTGAGTACTTTCTCTTCAAGTGGCGGCAAGCCCATGTCTTGCGCGATCCCACGGTATCGTCCCCAATGGTAGGGCGCCGCGCCGCCGCCATGCGGAATAATAAATTTGAGTGTTGGGAAATCTTTAAAAATATCGGAGGTCATGAACTGTACAAAAGCGGTCGTGTCGCCGTTGATATAGTGCGTGGCCACAGCGTTGAAGTGCGGGTTACATGAGCCGCTGACGTGGATCATCGCAGGCACATCTAGTTCGACCATTTTTTCATAGAGCGGATACCACCATTTTTTATCCCATAGCGGTGGATCGCTCCAGTGACCGCCGGTCGGATCCGGATTGAGGTTGGCACCAATGAAGCCAAACTCCTTGACGCAACGCTCGAGCTCTGTAAGGACTCGTGCGCCAGGCGCCACACCACTGGCCTGCGG